>NZ_RJPH01000012.1:0-59018 GCF_003944205.1 Streptococcus oralis subsp. dentisani | reverse complement strand
GTATAATAGAATTATAGAAAACGCTTACAAAAAGAAAGGGGATTGGATGAATAATCAAGAAGCATTGAGAACCTTCACTACTGGAGAAAATTTTCATCTCCAGCACTATCTAGGAGCACATAAAGAGGAAAAAGACGGAGAAATTGGTTTTACTTTCCGTGTTTGGGCACCTAACGCTCAGGCTGTGCACTTAGTTGGTGATTTTACAAACTGGACAGAGCATCAAATTCCCATGGTTCGTAATGAAGCAGGTGTTTGGGAAGTCTTCACAAGTCTGGCTTATGAAGGGCAGATTTATAAGTATCATATCACGCGTGCAAATGGGCACCAGATTATGAAAATTGATCCGTTGGCGGTTCGTTTTGAAGCCCGCCCAGAGACTGGAGCCATCCTGACTGATATTCCAGAGAAAAAATGGAAAGATGGTCTTTGGCTAGCTAGGAGAAAACGCTGGGGCTTTTTTGAGAGACCAGTCAATATTTATGAAGCTCACGCTGGATCTTGGAAGAGAAATCCAGATGGTAGTCCATACAGCTTTGCACAACTCAAGGAAGAACTCATTCCATACCTTGTTGAGATGAACTACACTCACATCGAGTTTATGCCTTTAATGGCTCACCCGCTTGGATTGAGTTGGGGCTACCAGCTTATGGGGTACTTTGCTATGGAGCACTCTTACGGGCGACCAGAAGAATTCCAAGATTTTGTTGAGGAATGTCATTTAAACAATATCGGTGTAATTGTGGATTGGGTTCCAGGTCATTTTACCATCAACGATGACGCCCTTGCTTATTACGATGGAACACCAACTTTTGAATACCAAGACCACAACAAAGCCCATAACTACGGTTGGGGAGCTCTTAACTTTGACCTTGGGAAGAATGAAGTCCAGTCCTTCTTGATTTCTAGCATTAAATTCTGGATTGAATTTTATCATTTAGACGGTATTCGAGTGGATGCAGTCAGCAATATGCTCTACCTAGACTATGATAATGCTCCTTGGACTCCAAACAAAGACGGTGGCAATCTCAACTACGAAGGCTACTATTTCCTTCAACGTTTGAACACTGTTATCAAGTTAGCTCATCCAGATGTGATGATGATTGCAGAAGAAAGTTCATCAGCAACAAAGATTACTGGTATGAAAGAAATGGGCGGTCTTGGATTTGACTACAAGTGGAATATGGGGTGGATGAACGACATTCTCCGTTTCTACGAGGAAGATCCGATTTATCGTAAGTATGATTTTAATCTTGTGACATTCAGCTTTATGTATGTTTTCAACGAAAACTACCTCTTACCATTCTCGCATGATGAAGTCGTACATGGTAAGAAGAGCATGATGCACAAGATGTGGGGAGATCGATACAATCAATTTGCAGGACTACGCAATCTCTACACTTATCAGATTTGTCATCCAGGTAAGAAACTCTTGTTCATGGGAAGCGAATATGGTCAGTTCTTAGAGTGGAAGTCTGAGGAACAGCTAGAATGGTCTAACTTGGAAGATCCAATGAATGCTAAGATGAAGTACTTCACTTCTCAACTCAATCAATTCTATAAAGAGCACCGTTGCCTTTGGGAAATTGACACCAGCTACGACGGCATCGAAATTATCGATGCGGATAATAGAGATCAGAGTGTCCTTTCCTTTATTCGTAAGAGTAAAAAGGGTGAAATGCTAGTCTGTGTCTTTAATATGGCGCCTGTTGAACGTAAAGACTTTACAATCGGACTTCCTGTCGCAGGTGTCTATGAAGAAGTTTGGAATACAGAATTAGAAGAATGGGGCGGTGTCTGGAAAGAATACAACCAAACGGTTCAAACTCAAGAAGGATTATGGAAGGATTATGAGCAGACCTTGACCTTTACCCTGCCAGCTATGGGAGCAAGTATCTGGAAGATTAAACGTCGCTTGAAACCAACTAAAACTGTCACAAATAAAACCCAAAAAGGAGTAGAAAATGAAGAATGAAATGCTAGCTTTGATCCTTGCAGGTGGGCAAGGAACACGTCTCGGAAAACTCACTCAAAGCATTGCCAAACCAGCAGTGCAATTCGGTGGGCGCTACCGTATCATTGACTTTGCTCTTTCAAACTGTGCTAATTCTGGGATTCACAACGTCGGTGTTATTACACAGTATCAACCTCTTGCCTTGAACAACCATATCGGAAATGGTTCGAGCTGGGGACTAGATGGCATTAATACAGGTGTTTCTATCCTTCAACCCTACTCTGCAAGTGAAGGAAACCGTTGGTTTGAAGGGACTAGCCACGCTATCTACCAAAACATTGACTACATCGACAGTGTTAACCCAGAATACGTTTTGATCCTTTCTGGTGACCATATTTACAAGATGGACTATGATGACATGCTTCAGTCTCATAAGGACAACAACGCCAGCTTGACAGTAGCTGTTCTAGATGTGCCTCTCAAAGAAGCTAGTCGCTTTGGTATCATGAATACAGATGCCAATAATCGTATCGTTGAATTTGAAGAAAAACCAGCCGAACCTAAGTCTACCAAAGCTTCTATGGGGATTTATATCTTTGACTGGAAACGTCTACGCAACATGCTAGTAGCCGCTGAAAAGAGCAAGGTAGATATGTCAGATTTCGGTAAAAACGTTATTCCAAACTACCTTGAGTCTGGAGAAAGCGTTTATGCTTATGAATTCAAAGGCTACTGGAAAGACGTTGGTACTATCGAGTCTCTATGGGAAGCAAATATGGAATACATTGATCCAAATAACGCTTTGGATAGTCGTGATCGTCAGTGGAAAATCTACTCACGGAACTTGATTTCACCACCAAACTTTATTGGAAAACACGCTCATGTAGAAGATTCTTTAGTTGTGGATGGCTGTCTCGTGGATGGAACTGTTAAGCATTCCATTCTCTCAACAGAAGCGCAAGTACGTGAGGGTGCTGAAGTAGTAGACTCTGTAATCATGAGTGGTGCCATTATCGGAAAAGGTGCAAAAATTAAACGTGCCATCATTGGTGAAGGTGCTGTTATTTCTGAAGGTGTCGAAATTGATGGAACAGACGAAGTACAAGTAGTAGGATATGATGAAGTAGTGGGGGTAGCAACAGATGAAGATTGATAAATATTCAGCCATTTTAGGAAACACCGTTGGTTTTCACGATATGTCAACTTTGACAGATCATCGTCCAGTGGCTAGCTTGCCATTTGGAGCAAAATATCGTTTGATCGACTTCCCTCTTTCTAGCCTTGCAAATGCTGGTGTTCGTAGTGTCTTTGGAATTTTCCAACAAGATAATATCAGTTCAGTCTTTGATCACATTCGTTCAGGACGTGAGTGGGGCTTATCTACCCTTCTCAGTCACTACTATCTAGGTATTTATAATACGCGTGTTGAAAGTAGCACAGTTGGGAAAGAATATTACCAACAGCTTCTCACTTATTTGAAACGTTCAGGATCAAATCAGACGGTTGCACTTAACTGTGATATCGTGGTGAACATTGACCTCAATCAAGTATTCCATTTACATACTACTGCCGGTCGTCCGATTACAGTTGTTTATAAGAAATTACCTAAAAAGGATATTTCAGATGTTAATGCCATCTTGGAAGTGGATGAAACAGACCGTGTTCTTTCTCATAAACTTTTTGATGCCAAATCAACAGATGAACTTTTCAACATGTCTACAGATATATTCGTCGTTGATACTCCGTGGTTGATTAAGCGTTTGGAAGAAGAAGTTCAAAAAGAATACCCAGAAAAATTACGCTATGTTTTACGTGAGTTGGCAGCTAAAGAAGGTGCTTTTGCTTATGAATACACTGGCTACCTAGCCAATATTCACTCTGTTCAATCCTATTATCAAGCCAATATTGATATGCTTGAGTCTCAAAAATTCTACTCTCTCTTCTCACCTAACCAAAAGATTTATACCAAGGTTAAGAATGAAGAACCAACTTACTACTCAAACACCTCTAAGGTAAGTACTTCGCAGTTCGCCTCTGGTAGTATCATAGAGGGTGAAGTAGTTCAGTCAGTCCTATCACGTAATATTCACGTTCATAAGGATAGTCTAGTTAAAGACAGCCTTCTCTTCCCACGTGTTGTGATTGGCCAAGGTGCCCAAGTTGAGTATGCAATCTTGGACAAAGGGGTTGAAGTTGCTGACGGTGTCGTTATTCGCGGTACTGCAGAACACCCAGTTGTAGTCAAAAAAGGCGAAAAAGTTACAGAGGATATTCATTCATGAAAATTTTATTCGTAGCAGCAGAGGGTGCGCCCTTTTCAAAAACAGGTGGTTTGGGAGACGTCATTGGAGCTCTTCCCAAATCACTGGTAAAGGCAGGGCACGAAGTTGCGGTTGTTTTACCTTACTATGACATGGTAGAGGCTAAGTTCGGCGACCAGATTGAGGATGTTCTTCACTTTGAAGTGAGTGTAGGATGGCGTAGACAGTACTGTGGTATTAAGAAGACCGTCTTGAATGGTGTTACCTTCTACTTCGTAGACAATCAAACGTATTTCTTCCGAGGTCATGTTTACGGAGATTTCGATGATGGTGAACGTTTTGCCTTCTTCCAACTGGCTGCTCTTGAAGCCATGGAGCGAATTGATTTCATTCCAGATATTCTCCATGCCCATGATTATCACACCGCTATGATTCCTTTTCTCTTGAAGGAAAAATACAGATGGATTCAGGCATATCAAGGAATCAGAACCGTTTTAACTATTCATAATTTGGAATTCCAAGGTCAATTTTCTGAAGGAATGTTGTGGGATTTGTTTGGTGTTGGTTTTGAACGGTATGCTGATGGAACCCTTCGTTGGAATGACTGTCTTAACTGGATGAAAGCAGGTATTCTCTACGCGGATCGTGTCTCAACCGTATCTCCTAGCTATGCACATGAGATTATGACTAGTCAGTTCGGTTGTGGCTTGGATCAGATTCTTCGTATGGAGTCAGGTAAGGTTTCGGGTATTGTTAATGGAATCGATACTGATCTCTATAATCCAGAGACAGATGCTCTTTTAGACTATCATTTTGATAAGGATGACTTGTCAGGAAAAGCACAAAACAAAGCAAAATTGCAAGAGAGAGTTGGGTTACCTGTCCTAGCAGATGTTCCGCTAGTTGGGATTGTCTCTCGATTGACACGCCAAAAAGGCTTTGATGTCGTTGTAGAAAGCTTGCATCGTTTCTTACAGGAGGACGTTCAAATAGTCCTTTTAGGAACAGGTGACCCGGCTTTTGAACATTCTTTCTCATGGTTTGCTCAAGTCTATCCTGACAAGCTATCAGCAAATATCACTTTCGATGTCAAGCTCGCTCAAGAAATCTACGCAGCTTGTGATCTTTTCCTCATGCCAAGTCGTTTTGAACCATGTGGCTTATCTCAAATGATGGCTATGCGCTACGGAACTCTACCATTGGTTCATGAGGTTGGTGGTTTACGTGATACAGTTCAATCCTTCAATCCAATCGAAGGAACTGGTACTGGATTTAGCTTTGACAATTTAACACCATACTGGCTTAACTGGAGTTTCCAAACAGCCTTGGATGTATATAAGTACCAGCCGGACGTTTGGAAAAATCTACAAAAACAAGCTATGGAATGCGATTTCTCATGGGATACAGCCTGCAAATCTTACCTGGACTTGTACCATAGTTTAGTCAACTAATAGATAAAATCGTATGATTCTTTCATACGATTTTTGGGCTGTTTAGAAAAGAGGAGAAGTGATGACTCAAGTAATGGGCCTCTGTGTCATGGATGTTGATGGCACCCTGATAGCAGAGGAAGTGATTGATCTTTTAGGAAGAGAAGCAGGTTGCGAAGCGGAAATTTCAAAGATTACCAATCAAGCAATGCAAGGTGAACTAGACTTTGAAAGGAGTTTACGAGCGAGAGTCGCATTGTTAAAAGGTCTTCCGATTTCGGTCTTTGATACTGTCTTCAAATCCATTCATCTGTCCAAGAATGCTCAAGAATTTATCTCCATCCTTCAAAAGAAGGGCATTCTAGTCGGTCTAGTGTCTGGTGGCTTTACACCAATAGTTGAGAGATTAGCAAAATCCCTTAGTATCTCCTATTTCTCTGCCAACCAGTTGGAAGTCAAAGACGGTTTTTTAACAGGAAAATTAGTTGGTGAAATTGTGATAGCCCAAGTAAAACAAGCTACTCTTGAGAAATGGAGAAAAGAATTAAAACTACCCAAAGAAAGAACGATTGCCATCGGTGATGGTGCCAATGACCTTTTGATGTTAAAGTCAGCAGTTCACGGTATAGCCTTTTGTGCCAAAGAAGTCGTAAAAGCAGAGGTAGCTTGTCATGTAGATAAGAGGGATCTTTTAGAAGTTCTGCCTTTGATTGATATCTTAGATTGAGAGGGAACTATGAAAATTGTAATTGCACCCGATTCTTTTAAAGAAAGTTTGACGGCAGAAGAGGTCGCTCAAGCTCTAAAAAGAGGCTTCGAACAGTCAATAGCTGATGTAGAATGTCTGCTCTGTCCTGTTGGTGATGGTGGGGAAGGAACTGTAGATGCTATTCGACATTCTCTTGACCTCGAAGAAAAATGGCAAGAGGTGACAGGACCTTTTGGTCTAAAAGAAGAAATGCGCTACTTTCAAAAAGGACAAATAGCACTCTTTGAAGTTGCTGACTTGGTTGGTCTTGGAAAGATTCCGCGGGAGAAACGAAATCCCCTTCACATCCAAACCAGAGGTATCGGAGAGTTGATTCGCCATCTAATCGATCAAGGGATGAAAGAAATCTATATTGGTGTAGGTGGTACGGCTAGTAATGACGGTGGGATAGGCATTGCTGCTGGTCTGGGTTATCGTTTTTATGATAAGAATGGAAAAGAATTGCCAGCTTGCGGTCAGACTTTGCTTGAGTTCGAGTCAATTTCAGACAGCGAGTTGTATAGGATTCCTGAAGATGTGAAGATTCGCATTTTAGCAGATGTCGTGAGTCCTCTATGTGGCAACCAAGGAGCGACCTATACATTTGGAAAACAAAAGGGCTTAGATCCTGCTTTGTTTAAAACAGTAGATTTGGCGATGCAGCGGTTCTATGAAAAATTATCGCCTTCAATCCTGTCTCTTAAAGGAGCAGGAGCTGGCGGTGGGATTGCGGCTGGGCTATGTGCCTTTGCTGAGGCTAGTATCGTATCTGGGATTGACACCTGCTTGGATTTGATTGACTTTGATAAGAAAGTTGCAGGTGCTGACTTGGTTATCGTTGGAGAAGGTAGACTGGACAGTCAAAGCTTTGTTGGAAAAGCTCCTATCGGTGTAGCAAAAAGAACCCCTAACGGAGTCCCTGTTATTGCTATTTGTGGAAGTCTTGCTAACGATTTGCCACCCCTACCATTCGAAAATATACAAGCAGCATTTTCTATTCTAGAGAAAAGTGAGCCTTTGGAAGACAGTTTGAAAAATGCAAGTCTCTATTTGGAGCACACAGCTACTAATATTGGTCGTTTGTTAAATTTGAGAAAGGATTAACTAAACCATTTTTTCCAGACGGATTTTTTAGGAGCCTCTGCCTTTTTCTCCTCCCAAAGACTTGAAAATGCAAGTCTAAGGTCCTTTTCTTCTACTTGAACAGGTTCATTCGTGTGAATAACTAGACCAAAAGGAGAGGTGATATGATCGTCTGAAACAATAGTCGCCTGGCAGTTGCTTTTCTTTGCTTGTTTTAAGTAAAAGACCTGTTTGTCAAACTCGATATTTGGCGAGATCTTCACAAAAAGTATTTCTACCTTTTCTTGAAAACCCTCTAAAATAGAGAAAAATCCATGTTCTAATTCAGGACTATTGGCAGTACTGATATCAGCGTAGCCAAGAACTCTTTCCTCGAAAGTGCCGAGATAGCGGCGTTGTTCGTCTGGGTTTAATTTCGGCCCACCATGAGCTTTTTCTAGTAGTTGTTTTGATAAATCTGTCATAAAAACAGTATATCACAAAAATCGCAAGAAAACAGATAAAAGAAAGCGATTACTTTATAAAGTTAAGGAAAATTTGCACAAAGATAACGTTTTTTCTTGAAAAACGCTTATTTTTAAGGTATCATAGAGGTGTAAAAAATTTAACTCAAAGGAGAGTAAAAAATGTCAATTATTACTGATGTTTACGCTCGCGAAGTCCTAGACTCACGCGGTAACCCAACACTTGAAGTAGAAGTTTATACTGAATCAGGTGCTTTCGGACGTGGTATGGTTCCATCAGGAGCTTCTACTGGTGAACACGAAGCAGTTGAACTTCGCGACGGTGACAAATCTCGTTACGGTGGTCTTGGTACACAAAAAGCTGTTGACAACGTAAACAACATCATCGCTGAAGCAATCATCGGCTACGATGTACGTGATCAACAAGCTATCGACCGTGCTATGATCGCTCTTGACGGTACTCCTAACAAAGGTAAATTGGGTGCAAACGCAATTCTTGGTGTGTCTATCGCTGTAGCTCGTGCTGCTGCTGACTACCTTGAAATCCCACTTTACAGCTACCTTGGTGGATTCAACACTAAAGTTCTTCCAACTCCAATGATGAACATCATCAACGGTGGTTCTCACTCTGATGCTCCAATCGCTTTCCAAGAATTCATGATCGTACCTGCTGGTGCACCATCATTCAAAGAAGCTCTTCGTTGGGGTGCTGAAATCTTCCACGCTCTTAAGAAAATCCTTAAATCACGTGGTTTGGAAACTGCCGTAGGTGACGAAGGTGGATTCGCTCCTCGTTTCGAAGGAACTGAAGACGGTGTTGAAACTATCCTTGCTGCGATCGAAGCTGCTGGATATGTTCCTGGTAAAGACGTATTTATCGGATTTGACTGTGCTTCATCAGAATTCTACGATAAAGAACGTAAAGTTTACGACTACACTAAATTCGAAGGTGAAGGCGCTGCTGTACGTACTGCTGCAGAACAAATCGACTACCTTGAAGAATTGGTAAACAAATACCCAATCATCACTATCGAGGATGGTATGGACGAAAACGACTGGGACGGTTGGAAAGCTCTTACTGAACGTCTTGGTGGTAAAGTTCAATTGGTTGGTGACGACTTCTTCGTAACAAACACTTCTTACCTTGAAAAAGGTATTGCAGAAGGTGCAGCTAACTCAATCCTTATTAAAGTTAACCAAATCGGTACTCTTACTGAAACATTCGACGCTATCGAAATGGCGAAAGAAGCTGGTTACACTGCCGTTGTATCACACCGTTCAGGTGAAACTGAAGATTCAACAATCGCTGACATTGCAGTTGCAACTAACGCAGGACAAATCAAGACTGGTTCACTTTCACGTACAGACCGTATCGCTAAATACAACCAATTGCTTCGTATCGAAGACCAACTTGGTGAAGTAGCTGAATACCGTGGATTGAAATCATTCTACAACCTTAAAAAATAAAATAGCTCAGTGAACTATTTTATCCCGAACCTTGAAATTCAACAGTTCGGCCGTTGATTTAACAACGTTTTGAGCCCCTCGGATTTTATCCGAAGGGCTTTTTTTCTGTTCAGGGGGCAAAAAGGGGGCAGAGTTTATGGTATAATAGACAAAAACACTTGTATTAGAAAGCAATTATGTCTAAAAAAATTGATATTGAGTATTACCACCAGCTAGCTTTGCAAAAGCAGAAAGAGCATCGTAAAGTGTTAGCAAATCTAAAGAAAAAGCCACCAAAGAATCTAGATACGATTGCGCAGCAGATCCACCAAGAAGTTTTTTCTGAGATTGATTGCACCGCCTGCGCTAACTGTTGTAAGACTTTGGGACCAGACTTTAAAGAGGCAGACATCACCCGTATCGCTAAGTATTTTAAGATGAAATTACCGGCTTTTGAAGCGGAGTTTCTGCAGGTGGATGAAGATGGGGACAAGGTTTTCAAATCCATGCCCTGCCCCTTTCTAGGAGGAGACAATCTCTGCTCAATCTACGACGTTCGACCAAAGGCTTGCCGCGAGTTCCCTCATACAGATCGCAAGAAGATTTATCAAATTAATCATCTGACAATTAAAAATACTTTGACCTGCCCAGCAGCCTATCTCTTTGTTGAGAAATTAAAAGATAAGTTATAAGGATTTGAACCTTTAAATCTTGTACAAATATTCTAGGACGGAAGTATCTTGTATTTGCTAGAATATAGATAGATTGAACACGGCCTAAAAGCTATGCGAAAAAGACAGAATTTCCTAGGATCAGAAGCTCCAGCGTCAATTTTCCTATTTTCACTTTGATTTTAACGTCCTTTGTATCTTATGGAGGTAAGAAAAAAGAATATGATGCATCAATTCAACCAAACCATAGATTATTTGGAGCAGCAGCTGACTGGAGAAGTGGATATGAAAAGATTTCAGCAGCTATCGGGCTATTCTTACCCTCTTTTTAGCAGGCTCTTTTCTATCCTAGCAGATATGACCTTGGCAGAATATTTGCGTAATCGCAGGCTGTCCGAAGCTGTGATGGACTTGCGAGACAGCTCTGAGAGGGTCATTGACATAGCGATGAAATACGGCTACGATTCTGCGGATGCTTTTAGCTCAGCCTTCAAGAAATTCCATGGTGCAACTCCCTCAGAAGTTCGAAATGGAAAACCTTATCGGATCTTTCCTAGACTTCAATTATCCTTAAAAATCACAGGAGGAAAGAACATGGATATCAAGATTCAAAAGAAACCCGTATTTTCCGTGGCAGGTGTCTTATTGGAAGCTATTGACAATAGTCAGTGCCCGTCTGCTTGGGAGTATCTCTATGCCCATCACAGCTTTGAAATGCTAGAAGGTTTGGGTAGTGGCCAATCCTTTGGTGTCTGCTCGGATGTCAAAGAGAGCGAAATCATTAACTATATGGCTGCTTATGAGGTGACAGATAAAGCTAAAGCAGAAGAACTAGGACTCTCAATCAAAGAAATCTCCGAAGCTGAATATGCTATCGTCCCAGTCAAAGGCCCTATACCAGCTAGCATTCACAATGCTTGGAGGTATGTTTTGGAAGTCTTTTTCCCAGAAACTGGCTATCGCCACTCAGGCTCACCAGACTTTGAAGTCTATACCGAAGGTGACATGTCATCACCAGACTATCAAATGGAACTCTGGATACCAGTGATTAAGAACTAGAACATTTTCTGACTTTTTATAAAGATGCAAACCTAACTCTGTAGAAGATATCTTTTACAGAGTTTTTAATTATTGACATTCATGCCCGTAAATCACAAATACCCATATTTTTTGTTTGGATTTTATGGGGCATGCGAATAGTTTTCTCGGTATAATAGTCTCATAGAAGATAAGGAGGCAGGAATATGCAGATGTATTTTGGAGATGTATCACTTTGCTATAGCTATTCATTGGAAATGGCACTGGATGCTTATGGTTATGACTTTAAAGCAGAGTTTTTAGAGGCAATTATGGTAATGGGAAATGGCGCTAGCATTGTGAAGGAAGATGAGCAGCACCCTCTAGTATTCTTTGATAACGGAATGCCAGATCTTTCTATTTCTCATTCTTTAAAAATACTAGGATTTGACTATGAGGACTCCTATCTAAAAGATGGAGTGGAAGTAGATTTGGAAGAGATTAAAAGGAAGTTAGAAACGTTTCTGTCCAATGGACCTGTCGTTCTGGGACCTCTTGATATGGGCCATCTGACCTACAATCCCAATCACACAATCCTTTATGGTGTGGATCATTTTGTAACCGTGTATGACATTGATGATCAGTATCTCTATTTGCATGATCCAGCTGGTTTTGCCTGTATGGAGGTTGCTTTTAATGACCTCTTAGAAGCTTGGAAGGCAGAGGCTATTGACTATAAGCGAGGGGCTTACTCCATGTGGGGAAATTTTAGGAAGGTTAAGAGTCCTAGTCAGACTGAAATCTATCAGGAAACAGCAAGGATTATGAAGAACCGATATTTGAATGGCCAAAACGGTGTTTTGGAATGCTATGCAAAAGCAGTTGCTGAAAACGGCTTAAATACGGAGCAAAAACAACTGCACCAGTATTTCAGCTTTAAACTTGCAGCTGTTCGAAATCTCTATCTCAGTAAGTTCTTAAAAGATCATGATCCGAAAGGGGCAAGATTAAAAGAGGAATTGGCATCTCTATTTGGCCAAGCCCACCTTTCGTGTTTAAAAGAAGATTACCAAGAACTATCCCGCTTGTTCTATCAGATAGCAGAGGTGGATGGTCGCTTTAGAGATTTATATGTAAAGTAGTGACTATAAGCATTAAAAAATAGTTAGTAAAAGCAGTTTTTCGTAAAATGAAGAACTGCTTTTTGATTATGGTTATGGTATAATGAAGTAAGAAAATACCTCAACCTACTAGAAAATGAAGGGAGAACGCCTATGCCAAGACCAAGAACAAAAGAGGAGCTAATGCTAGCCTCTAAGGAAAACTATGAAAAGCTCAATCACTTTATCTCTAAATTAAGTGAAGAGGAACTACAGACTCCTTTTGATTTTTCAAAAGACCAAAAGAAAAAAGAAGCTCACTGGAAAAGAGATAAAAATCTACGGGATGTCCTGATCCATCTCTATGAATGGCATCAGTTACTTTTGACCTGGGTACATTCCAATCAAAAGGGTCATGAAAGACCTTTTCTCCCTGAACCTTATAATTGGAAAACTTATGGGGAAATGAATGTCGCATTTTGGAAGAAGCACCAGAAAACGTCTTTAGAAGAAGCGACTAGACTACTAGAGCAATCGCATGAAGAGGTTTTAGAGTTGTTGGAAGGCTTCAGCAATGACGAATTGTTCACAAAAGGTGTCTATAAGTGGACGGGTGGGACAAGTCTTGGCTCCTACTTTGTGAGTGCCACTTCCAGTCACTATGACTGGGCTCTAAAAAAACTCAAAGCTCATCAGAAAAATTGTAAGAATAGCTAGTTGAAGTGCTATTGAAATTCACTAAAGGTTCTTCTAAGCTTCGAATAGCTTAGTTCTCGTGATTTTAGAGCTCTTCTAGCTTTAGAATCCTTCAAAAATTAAAATTTAAGGCTATTATAGACTTAGAATAGGTCTAAAACATATATATAAATGCAATTCTAAACTTAGAATTGCATTTATATTAAAGTAATTGGACTGTTCGACGCTTAGAATGCCTTGATTCTAAGAAATGTTGACTAGAAAATGCTTAAATTAACTTTTTTCTGATATAGGATGATAGATAGGTGAGATGATGAACATACAAAAAGAGAAAGTTAGAAAAGAGTTGGTCTCCCTCTGTTTGGGAGAGCTTTCAGCCGTCCTATCCTTTTGGTTTTGTTTTTTCCTTTTGAAAAATCGGCTTGGTGATTGGAAGAGTCTAGTCACCATTCTCTATCCTTTGTCTTTACTGACATTTATTTTGCTTCAAGGTTCAATCTATTGGGCGATTTTGATTAGAAGACTGTCAAATCCTCAATTCGGAAGTGGAAATGTCCCTAGAATATATGGTGGGCTCAGAATACTAGATCTTATTTTACTTATTTCAGGCTTTCCTTTTATTGTCTGGAATACACAGAGTGTCCAAGTTGCTATCTTAGCCGCGCTGATACAGCTTTTTGCCCTTATCGAATGGGTTAATTATTACCTCGTACGTCTGTCTTATAGTTTGAACCCACTTGTTTTATGGAGACGAATTACCAAGGGTAAACTTGAAAAAAGCAGAATAGCTAAGGAGTTAGGGTAGGGTGGACTATCATTATTTTGATTTCAAATATAGCAGAAAAGTTATATGTAAGTATATAGAGAAGAAAAAGGGAAATGAAAAAAATTTTAAAAATTGTACTCATAACTGTATTAGTTTTTCTAACTTTGTTCGGTCTATATCGTGTCTATCAAAAGAATTATTATAAAGGAGTGTATGAATCTTTAAGTAATGTCTTTTTAGAAATGAACTATGCAGAGATAAATAGTGGTGTTTTACCTGGACTTGCTGATTTTAGTAAAGCCGTTGATGGGAGTCAATCGTTTAGAGATCCAGACTGGATAATTCCTATAGGACTTGATGCAGGCTTGTCTGAAAATGAAAGTTTAGAAGTGATTGTAGGTTTTGAAGAAACTTTTATTATTGAATACCAGCAACTATTATCTGATGGGAGATATCTTTATATAAAATATGACTACAATGATAAGAAACTCAACCAATCAGTCGAAATCTCAGATTCTAAATGGTCGGTAGCGTATGACTTAGCTAGTTACAATATACTCCATAAGGATGAGGGAAAACTAGATTTGGAGGCATATAAAGAATTATCACGTCAGTCGAAAACAGGGGATTCGATACCTAATTTTTACCTAACTAATCCCAACGAAGCACTAGAGTATTTAAAGCCTTATGGGATTGATGAAGCTTGGATTAAAGAAAAATCTCACTTCATGCTCTATGATGTCGTTCTAGAACGCTGGTTTAAAAATGGTAGTCAACGTTACTCAGTTGACAATCTTGGGGATGTAGAGATTGTACCACTCAGTTTTTCTGAATAGAATGATACCCAAGCAATGGAGATGTTAAAAGAGAAGAACAATGTTGTTTATCAGTTTACCCAAGATTTAAGTAAGGAAAAAGGTAGATGAAAAAATTTTTAAAAATCGTACTCATAATTTTATTAGTTTTTCTAACTTTGTTTGGTCTATATCGTGTCTATCAAAAGAATTATTATAAGGGAGTATATGAATCTTTAAGCAATGTTTTTTTAGAAATGAACTATGCAGAGATAAATAGTGGTGTTTTACCTGGCCTCGCTGATTTTAGTAAAGCCGTTGACGGAGGTGAATCATATCGCGATAAGGATATTATAGTTGGTATGAGTCTTGAATCAGCCTTATCTGAGAGTGAAACTATATTAGTGTATGTAGGTATTGAAGAAACATTTCTAATTGAGTATAGACGATCGTTACCTAATGGCAGATATCTTTTTATTGACTATGATTATAGAGATAAGATGCTCAAACAAACTATTGAAATTTCAGAATCTGATCAATCATTAGCTTACGGGTTAATTGGTTATAATATAGAAGTGAAGAGTGGAAAAGAATCTGATTTAGAGCTACATTTAAAAAGTTCCTATAGTTTTAGCTCGACTAAAGGCTTACCAAATTTTCAGATAACAAATCCAAACGAAGTACTAGAGTATTTAAGGCCTTATGGGATTGATGAAGCTTGGATTAAAGAAAAATCCCACTTTATGCTCTATGATGTCGTTCTAGAACGCTGGTTTAAAAATGGTAGTCAACGCTACTCAGTTGACAATCTTGGGGATGTAGAGATTGTGCCACTAAGTTTTTCTGAATAGAGTAACTGAACTGATAATAGATATAGTAGTGTTGTATGAAATAAAAAATGTATCGGATGAAAAACAAAAATAATGAATCCGCTACTAGAACCTATGCCTTTTCATAAAACAAGGGAGAGAGGAAATGAATATTTTAAAACTACAGGAACAGATTGACAGTACGAAGTACTGGGATTCCTACGCATTAGACTTTCGAGCTTCATTTTTCGGGGATGAATGTAAACTCTATATCGAGATTGAAAATGGCAAATCGGATCAGTATTGCTGGGAGATAGTTTTCTACCGTTGTTTTAAGGTTGACTATGAGACGGATGCTGGTTGGACATGTTGGGAAAGCAAGAGTGGCACAAGGAATTTCAATATGAAAGATATTCCTTTTGAAAATCTCATGTCTCACACTGTACATGACATTAGACTTATCGAAGAGAAAAATGATATGATACAAGCTACAATTATTTTATCAAGTATGTTAATTAAGATTGTGTGCCAAGAAATTCAAGTTTCTAAGGTTTTAGTCAGAGAACAGAACTTCTTTTGGGAGCCTTAATTCTATTAACTTGAGGTAGATAAGAATGACTATTGAGGATTTAAGAGAACTACTACTATCAATAGCGGAAGAAGATGCTATCATTTCGACTTTATTTTCATTTTTTATTAGAAACAAAGGATATTCAATTCAGATATTGGAAGAGATTATTTTTTATGGAATGGCAATAGGTTGGTTTGAAATCGTTAATGTAGAAAATGATAATATTCCTTATACGGATATTGAGTGGAGAATTGATAATGACTTTCAAGAAGTTGTTTTTGCGATAATGATTTTGCTGTAAAGACTTTATTTACACAGGAAGGTGGAATTCCAGAATTATTCAGGAAATTTATTTTATGACAGAATGCTCAATCAATTCCTGTCCTCCATTTAAAATCTCTGACAGATTTGTTAGGATTGACTCTTAATCTTAGAATTATTTATAAATAGGATATATGATAGTAAAAGCTATTACATGACTTGATAAGGAAATTGGAGAAGTAGAGGTTGTCGTGGCATATGAAAAATATGAAATTGAATGTTTTTCTTATCTTTTTAAAAATGAAAAAGTAGGAGTCTAATCATATGGAACTAGGTAAATTTAATTTTAAAAATAGAGGTCAGTCGCTAGCAGAATTGGGTGTTGCAAGTTATGCATATACATATCAAGATATGTTGGCATATATTGACTGGATAGAGTCGAAAAAGTTTATGATTCTTGGTGGCGATGTCTATGTAGAAGGAGATGGGGGACTTGAATTGACTTATGATAGTTGGTATTATTCTCCTAAAAATAATGGTAGCGACTTACTCCAGTCAATTTCTGTAGCAAAAGATTATATCAACCAGTATATAGATAGTAATGGAAAACATTTTTATTTTACAGTAGTTACTTCAGCATAGATGGAATTGATAGTCAAAAAGAATTGCTCAGTGTAAATAGAAATCATAAATATAAGTAGGATAGGAAATGGATTAATCACAGTGAATTTAACTTACGGAGAGGAAATTATTGGGAAAATATAGCTGGAGATGTTATTGATAAAATGAGGTGAAAAATGATTGATGAATTGAAGAAAAAGATTGCTTCTAGCGAGGGTGTAGATTTTGCACCATTTGGAAAGGAAATTTCTGATGAATGGATTACAAAAGCTGAGAAAAGATTAAATTTTCTTTTCCCTGAAACGTATAAGTGGTGGCTGAAAAATTATATGGGGGGAGAGATTTATGGAGAAGAAATATTCAGTATTTATGGATTAGATTTTGATACTGTTGTAGGAGGCGATATTGTTTATATAAATGAGCTGAATAGAAAAGAGGGGTTCAGTAATTCTGAGCAATTAGTTATTTGTGAATGTGGTGATGGCATGTTCTATTTTCAAAATCAGGACGGTCTGACCAATGAATTACCTGTTTTTAAAGATGGAGAATACTATGCAGATAATTTTATAGAATTTCTACTAAAAAGAATAGACGAGTAGTATTAATAACCTATTCAGATGCAATAGAATCATATATATAACTCTCGAGGAAGGATGGTTTTGATAGATTTATAGTATGAGCAGGATGACACAAAGCGAGATTAACTGTTCAAAATGTTCATTCTTTAAAAACAAGAAGATTAAGCCTTTCTATACTTTCATAGGACAAAAGATACATGGCTCTTAAATATCTCCTGAGTAAAAAACTATGCAGCTATACAGAAATTGAAAAGCAGATTGCTAGAAGTTTGGATCTTTTATGAAAATAATATTACTATAAAAATGATAGACAAATTTGAGATATAAATATTAAGGAGAGAAGTCGTGTTACGATTTGATTTAAAAAGAAAACAAAAAGAGATCGAAGAAATAGATTATTGGGAAATGGGAATACTAGATTTAAAGATATCCTATTTTGGAGATGAGGTTTCTTTGTGCTTAGAAGATTATCATAACAAAGAAAAATACTGGGAAATTAAGTTTTTAGTATGCGCAAAAGTAGAGTATAGCAATGATGCTTTAGACATTCAGTGGAGAAAAGATCAACCCGTTAAAAACATGACTAGAGGAGAATTACATCATCATGGTCAAGAAATTTCTTTACAAATTTATGAGGAGAATCCTGATTTTGTGAAGTGTATGGTTGATATTGGTTTGTTGCAAATGACAATTGTTTGTCGTGACATTCAGATAGAACATCTTGATTTAAAGGGTGCTCATTTCTTTTGGCAGGATAATGATGTTTTATAGATAAATCATCCAAAGAATCAAAGAACGAGAAACTGGTTTGTATTACATAACTAAGCATTGAGAACAATTTATAAGGTAAAATAAGGTGAATGTATATAAAACAATAACAAAATTAGAGAAAATATATTTAATGTTCAAATTCTCTGTTTATTTTTATCTAAATATTGATAGAAAAACAGTACAGAGTGAAAAAGATGTGGTACAGATATTAGCGGAAGGTTTTAATATTGATGATCTCCAAGATGGTAATTGGGATGCACTAGCTGATCGTCTTGAGCGTCCTGACTATATAATCCCAGATAGCATTAATATTTTTATAAATAATGCAAAGTATCCTTTTATCAATGATGAAATTTCTAAAAATATTTTTTTAGAGATTTTATCTGATACTGTTTTGTGGTGGGATGGAGGTGTTGAGAGATACATAGTTGGTGGTAAGAGAAAAAAATTTAATGTTTATATCATTGAATAATGCCACTTCATCGAGATTTAAACAAATACAAGTATACAGCACTTGAAGAATCTGAGATGAAGCCCTAGCAAGATACGGACTACTAGGCCATTCTTTAAATTATTTATATAGGAATGAGATTATGTTAGGTATTGAACTGAAAATAGCTATAACTGAGTTAGTTGTGATAGATAGATTGTTGAAGTTATTGGATGCTAGCCATCAAATAGATCATTCACACTTTTTCTATAAGAATGTAGATATGGATTATTCAGAGACTATAAATTGGAAGGAATATTTCTCCACTCCCTCAACTGGTTATCTGCATTTGAAGCGAATATTTTTGGGAGAGTATATTGAAGATGCTATCATTATCATTTCTGGAGATAAAGATATGATTGATTTCATTATTGAGTTTCAAGCTGAGTCTCTGACGAATAAGGAAATAAATAATATTAAGAATTTTATACTAGAGTCTGATATTAATATTTCAGATAAAGACATCGAAGTTATTTATGAGGAATATTGAGGGTGTAGAAAGGACAAGATTAACATCCATCTAAAATTTTCAAATGAGAGTGTAGGAAATAGATATGAAGCGAGATGATTTGAAAATGAAAATAGCTAAGATTAAAAAGCTACTGCTTGAGAATAATGTTCATATAGAGCAAGGCTTAAGCGATGATGAAGTACGAAAAATTGAGAAAATATATAATGTAAAATTTCCCCAGCAGTGGTTGGAATTTTATCAAAATATACTACCTGTTTCAGAACGTTTTTATAACTGGAGAGATTTTTCAGTTGAAAACATAGCAGCTATAAAAGAAAGATTAGCGAGTCCTTATAATGGAATTTTGGAAAGTATCGATGAAATAGTTTGGGATATTTCTTGGGGACTAGAGCCTGCTAGGGTAGAAGAGAAAAATAAGAAAATAAGAAAAATGCTAAAATCAGCTCCCCCTCTAATTCCTTTATATGGGCATCGTTTTCTTCCAATATTTGAAAATAAGGAAATGCCCGTTTTATCTGTTGTAGATTTAGATATTATCTATTATGGAATGGATTTGTATGATTATTTTGAGGTTGAATTCGGACATAAGCGACTTGTATCTGACTCAAAAAAATATAAAGAAGTTCCTTTCTGGACAAGTAATTTTTATTGAGTAAGTTTGTTCAGATAGATTCTAAAATTAAAAAGGTGATTTTAGTCCCTTAATAACTGTTAGAGATAACGAAGATGATTATTGAGATGGGGTTAGATTTGCAAGATAAAAAAATGCTTTACTCGAATTATTGGAAAGGATTAGAGTAATGTTTTATCAACTAAAATATGAAATAGATCTTGTAGACAAGGTTATTGAAAAAAAGAAACGCTATATTTATGGGGATAGTAATAATATCAATGACATCGAATATGAAAATTATCCTAAAGATAGATTTCATACAATAATACATTCTGAAAAGAAAGTAGAGTCGTGGCCAAATGTAGAATTCTATTATAATTCATTGGAGATGACAGAGGAAAGTGATTACTTAGGTAATATTGATTCATGGCCTATATTTAGAAAGAATGTAGTAAAAATACTAAAAAAAGAATACCCCAATTTAGAATTTTATCCTGTAAAATTAATTGATGTAGCTACTGGAAGCATCAATACAAATTATTTTGTTTTACATGTTCTCTGTATAATTGATGCATTTGATATGAAAAATAGTAAATACCGTTATAATGAGAAAATAGTAATCAAAAGTCTTACTTAAATGGTCAAGAGATATCTTATGGAAGCAAAGGAAGCGTGAGACCAGAATATTATAATAACCATGGTGTAGAGGAGAAAATTATAACCTAAAAAATGAATTCGAGGTCAGAAAGTCTTTGATGATACCTTAAATTACGTTTTTGATACTATTAATAATAAAACTTCAGTTGATGTAGAAGTAATATTTAAGAGAGATTAGGAGAGGTATTTTATGTCTGTAGGATTAATGGTTGGTTATAATTGGTGGACTATAGGAGAAGGAAGTCTCTTTAATTCATTCTTTTCGACTATTTATGTTCGGTTAGAGAATAATGAGTGGGGAAGTAAATATCCTGTTATAATGAATAATCTTTATTGGGGCGATGTTCCCTTAGAATTTGTAGAAAAAGGAATAGCGGAGTTATTATCTATTCAAGAAGAGTTTAAAAATTTTCTACCGCATGAAATTATATGGGATTTTGAAGATTTGTCACTCACTCCTCCTTGGGGTACTAATATTGCATCCCATATAATAGATTTATCCCAATATTTTATAACTAGTTCAGGAAGTGATTTATTTGAAGTTATGTTGACTAGTTTTAGATTTGCACTTGAGCACGGTCAAAATGTGAGTGTAAAAAGTATCTGAGGATAAAAATTCAAATAAAAAGATTGTGTTTATTTCACTCAATTAGCAGATGCTGTTATACTCGTTGATTAATCATAATATAACCAAAATGGCAATGCGAATCAATTGAATAAAATTAATAGTATTAGCCCTAAAAATAAAATGTATAATGATGCCATGAAGTGGGCAGAAAAGTATTTTAATGGAGGAAATTAATAATGAATACAAATCTAATAGCTTTAAGAAGAAAAGAACGTTATGAAAGTTTAAATTTAGAAATTCAGAAGGAGTTAGATAACTTTTATGACACAAAGGCAGCTACTCATCAACTAAAAGTGATTAAAAAAAGTAGGTCAATTCCAAAAGTGGGAGATGTATTTCTTGTGTCTCCTAGGGAGGGAATCTACTTTTATGGTAAAGTGCTGGTTTCTAATATAGTTAGAAAAGTTCGGGATTCTTTTGTGGAAGGGAAACATGTTGTATTTATCTTTAAAGGAAATACTCATGAAAAAAATATTGATAAATACAAGCCAGATTATTCTAACTTGTTAATTCCACCTGCTATTGTAGGTGATGAATATTGGAAAAAAGGATATTTCCATACTATCGCTAATATTCCCTTAACAGAGGAAGAGAAAAAGCTGGATTTTGGATTCTATAGTATTCATTTTAAAGGTAACTTTTTCTGTAAAGAGACTGGAGAATTATTGGATAAAGAGCCTAAATTATTAGGGATACATGGAATAACAACCATCAGTGGAATCGGAATGGCAATTGAAAGAGAATTAATTATTAATCCCTCCTTATTAGAAGAAAACACAAATTAGAATTATATCTCGCTTAGCATAAAAGAAAGTACTTGAAGAATCAATTTCTTCAAGTACTTTTACTGTTCAATAGGCATAAAGGTCCCAACAATATTTTCAATAATGTGAGGCTTATCCTCCTATCAGGCTCTATGACAGGCTTGATCAATAATGAACAAGTACAGACACGACAGGTCAGCTCTTTGCTTATAACGGTGAAGCTCGTGATGACACTGAACTTGACTATTTACGAGCAAGATATTATGATAGTCAGGGAGGGACTTTCCTAATAGAGGATAGCTACCCAGGCGAAGCGACTGCCCCTCTCAACCAGAACCGCTATGGCTATGTGCAGAACAAATCCGTAACTATACAGTTCCGAGTAGGCTCGGAAAAATTTAATTGCAAGATGAATCCATAGTAAGATATGGACTTGTATACTGGAGCCTGTATTTAAAACGAATGTTTTTGGAAAGGAAGTAAAAATGCATTTAGGTGGCTCAGTAGTTTCTAATCATATTTTAGAAAATAAAGCAAAATTGAAATGGGTATTTCGTGAGGATGCCGTGGATGAGCTAGACAATGGCTGGCGCTTTCTTTCTGAAATAGATACCGAAGAATACTTATCAAATCCTGAAAATATGTCAGTATGCGACTGGAGTACAATTGTTGAAATTGAACCTGCTGTATTATTGATTTACGACATGCCTATCGGAACAGAACTTACACTTATTTACGAAGGTGAGCAGAGATATTTTATAGATACAAATACTGGAAGCAAAATTTTACTGTAAGACAGTAGCAGCAACCAGATAAGAAAGAAGATAAAAGTGACGATAGAAACAGAATTGAAAAGAATTAGTAAAAGTCTATCTTTAATAAATGACAACCAAACCTTTAACAAGATATCTTCTACTAATTTAGAGAATATAGATGATATTTTAAATGATTATTTACCTCTTCATTTAAAATGGATAGAGAAGGGAAATTCTTGGATTGTTGAGTCATTGAGCGAGAATCATCAATTAGATAGACAAGCATTTTCTCAGTTACTTGTAGGTGTTAGAAACTTATATCTTGATTTAGAAGAACTTCAAGATTTGCTTATTGAAGTATCAAATGAAATAGATGGAAAGTAGATGTTTAATTTTATAAAAAGGAATAGTGGAGTTGAGTATGAAATTAGATATGGAAACTAAAAATGAAGAATGGGTAGAAGTCTTTAAAGGTTTGATTCCTGTAGATAACTATAGGTTAAAGGTCTTGTTGACAAACTTGTCAGATGGTCAAGAAATTAGGCTGATTGGAAAACAAAACCGTTTTAAATTATCATGTATTTATTATGATGAAGCACGAGTCTTTAGCAGGGAATTGTATTTATCTGCAATTCTAGATAAAGAGATGGTTACAAAATTTGAAAAAAATAATTTTCAAAATGTCATTTACGAAGTCAAGAATAGTCAATTAGTGAAGAAACTGGAATACACATCATATTATGATCTAGGAACTTTGCATTCACGACATTATATAATCATAACTCAAGATAGTGTAGTGGAGATTCTTGTTTCTGCAAATTTGAAATTAGATATCAGCCAATACTAGAAAATTTGCTAATCAAACATGTACACCGCTGTAGTACAATTATCGGAAAATAGAATTTGGAGAAATGATATGGAAAAATGGACAAAAATTAAACCGAGCTTCATTCCTTTTGGAGATTATGGTATTGAGGTAAATATAGATGGAGATACTCTAATTGCCTACTTGGAAGATTCAGAAAAGTTTAAATTTACCTTTACAAAGGTCTGGGCTTTCCGCTCAGTCTACGAAAGCCTAGAATTAATAGATAGTTACTGGGAGCAAGGATTGGCAGAGAACAGACCACTTTATCTGACCAATTATATCTATGAAGTCGAGAATGCAGAGTTTGGGGACTTGGTCGCTTCTGCAAATGTAGCTAATAAAAAGCTACATCACTACAAATTAATGTCGACGCATTTTTTAGTGGATGTTGTATCCGAAAACGATGTAAAAGTGGAGAAAGTATAAAAATAAGGCGAATAAGTCCTTTAAGTCAATTCAGATTATGATAACTACCTGTTTCATTTATGCTATAATGTTCTTAATGAACTTTCAGAAAGGAAACTCAATGCCCTACAAATTTCTACTCTTCGACCTCGACCACACCTTGCTTGATTTTGATGCTGCTGAGGATGTGGCACTGACGCAACTTCTAAAGGAAGAAGGAGTTACGGACATTCAAGCCTATAAAGACTATTATGTTCCTATGAACAAGGCTCTCTGGAAGGACTTGGAGCAAAAGAAAATCAGTAAACAAGAACTGGTTAACACGCGCTTTTCTCGTCTATTCGCGCATTTCGGACATGAAAAAGACGGTAGGTTACTTGCCCGGCGATACCAATTTTATCTCGCCCAGCAGGGACAAACTCTTTCAGGCGCTCATGAACTCTTGGACAGCCTCATTGAGAGAGATTATGAGCTATACGCTGCGACAAATGGGATTACTGCCATTCAGACGGGCCGTCTGGCTCAATCTGGTCTGGCTCCCTATTTCAACCAAGTCTTTATCTCTGAACAGTTGCAAACGCAAAAACCTGACGCACTATTCTATGAAAAAATCGGTCAACAGATTGCAGATTTCAGCAAAGAAAAGACGGTTATGATTGGAGATTCCCTAACGGCTGATATTCAAGGCGGAGTGAATGCAGGAATTGATACAATCTGGTTTAACCCTCATTACCTCGAAAATCACACGCAAGCCCAGCCGACCTATGAAGTCCATTCTTATCAAGACTTGCTGGATTGTTTAGATAAACTGTAAAAAGTGGTTTCAATAGCCACTTTTTGCTATAATAGAGGCAGTAAAAATAAAGGAATAGTAAACGATGTCAAGACCAGAACTTTCTCTTTATGAACCCTTGTATACACTAAAGGAAGTTGATCAAAATATCTGGATAGCAGATGGTGACTTGATACAAATGGACTTGAAGGTCTTCAAACTTCCTTTTCAGACACGTATGACGGTGATTAAGTTAAATGATGGCAAACTTTGGATTCACTCTCCGATTGCGCCAAATGAGAAACTGTTTACCGAACTGGATGCTTTGGGCAGAGTCGCTTACCTGATTTCACCCAATAAGATTCACTACGCCTATATTGCAGATTGGAGAAAAAGATATCCTCATGCGCAAGCATGGTCTAGTACAGGAGTTGAAGAGAGAGCGAAAAGACAGAATGTCAAGGTAGAATTTGATGCTCCTTTAACAGATAAGGCTCCTGACCTATGGTCTGATGAGATTGATCAACTTATTTTTAAGGGAAGTTCTGTGATTGAAGAAGTGGTGTTTTTTCATAAATCGACTAAAACACTCATTGTAACGGACCTTATAGAGAATTTTGAACCAGAAAAGATAGCTAGTCCAATCCGAAGAAGAATCTATCGTTTAGCCCGTGTAACATCTCCTGATGGACAAACTCCTATCGATTATCGGATGACTTTTTTTAGGAGACAAATAGATGCAAAGGTTTCCTTTTCCCGCATGTTAAACTGGAAACCGGATAAGATCATTCTTGCACATGGTTTATGCTTTTTTAAAAATGGTACGGATGAATTAAGACGTGCCTTTAGATGGATACGATAAAGGAGGGAAAGATGCAACACTCATCTTGGCATGCTTTGATTAAGGAGCAATTACCTGAAGGTTATTTCGGGAAAATCAATCAATTTATGGAACAGGTCTATGCTCAGGGAACTGTCTATCCACCTAAGGAAAAAGTTTTTCAGGCTCTCTTGACTACACCACTTGAAGAAGTTAAGGTGGTGATTCTAGGGCAAGACCCCTATCACGGGCCAGGTCAGGCACAGGGCTTGAGTTTTTCTGTTCCTGACTCTATCCCAGCGCCACCGTCCTTGCAAAATATCTTGAAAGAATTGTCAGATGATATCGGGGTTAAGAAATCACATGATTTGACCGCTTGGGCTGAGCAAGGAGTCTTACTTCTCAATGCTTGCTTGACGGTTCCTGCTGGTCAAGCCAATGGTCATGCTGGGCAGATATGGGAGCCTTTTACAGATGCTGTGATTCAGGTGGTCAATAATCTAGACAGACCTGTAGTCTTTGTACTCTGGGGTGCTTATGCACGCAAGAAGAAGGCCTTGGTTACCAATCCTCACCATTTGATTATCGAATCAGCTCATCCCAGTCCTTTATCTGTTTTCAGAGGATTTTGGGGTTCCAAGCCTTTTTCTAAGGCTAATGCATTTTTAAAAGAGACAGGACAAGTGCCAATTGATTGGCTTAGATAAGGAGAGAATATGCCTCAGTTAGCGACGATTTGCTACATTGATAACGGAAAAGAACTGCTCATGCTGCATCGCAATAAGAAGCCCAATGATGTCCATGAAGGCAAATGGATTGGTGTGGGTGGTAAGCTGGAGCGAGGGGAGACTCCTCAGGAATGCGCTGCGCGTGAAATTCTCGAAGAGACAGGCCTCAAAGCCAAGCCAGTACTTAAAGGTGTTATCACTTTTCCAGAATTCACACCAGATCTAGACTGGTACACCTATGTTTTTAAGGTGACTGAGTTTGAGGGTGACTTGATTGACTGCAATGAGGGGACGCTGGAATGGGTCCCCTATGATGAAGTCTTGAGCAAGCCAACTTGGGAAGGTGACCACACCTTTGTTGAATGGCTTTTAGAGGACAAACCCTTCTTTTCAGCAAAGTTTGTTTATGATGGGGATAAATTGTTGGATACCCAAGTTGATTTCTATGAATAAAGGAGAAAGCAGATGTTACTAATCAAAAATGGTCGTGTAATGGATCCCAAGTCTGGTTTGGATCAAGTGTGTGATGTTTTGGTCCAAGATGGAAAAATTGTCAAAATTGCCCCTGAAATCAAGGAAGAAGGAGCAGAGCTAATTGATGCTACTGGTCTTGTAGTTGCGCCTGGACTAGTTGATATTCATGTTCATTTCCGTGAACCTGGTCAGACCCACAAGGAGGACATCCATACTGGGGCACTAGCGGCTGCTGCAGGTGGTTTTACAACGGTTGTCATGATGGCTAATACTAGTCCAACCATTTCGGACGTAGAAACTTTGCAAGAAGTTCTTCAGTCAGCTGCCAAGGAAAAAATCAATGTCAAGACAGTTGCGACTATTACCAAGAACTTTAATGGCCAAGACTTGACAGACTTTAAGGCGCTCTTAGAAGCTGGTGCGGTTGGTTTTTCTGATGATGGTATTCCACTTGAAAGTAGCAAAGTTCTCAAAGAAGCCTTGGAAACTGCTAAAAAACTTGGCACCTTTGTTTGTCTACACGAGGAAGATCCAGGATTGAATGGTATTCTTGGCTTTAACGAAAACATAGCTAAAGATCACTTTAAGATCTGTGGTGCGACAGGGGTAGCAGAATACGCCATGATTGCGCGTGATGTTATGATTGCCTATGCAACCAAGGCCCATGTTCACATTCAGCATTTGTCTAAGGAGGAAAGTGTCAAGGTGGTGGAGTTCGCTCAAGGTTTGGGTGCCCATGTCACAGCAGAAGTAGCACCGCAACATTTCTCTAAGACAGAAACCCTCCTCTTGACACAAGGTAGCAATGCCAAAATGAATCCTCCGCTTCGTTTGGAGTCAGATCGTCGTGCCGTGATTGAAGGTCTTAAGTCGGGCGTCATCACTGTAATTGCGACAGATCACGCGCCTCACCATGCAGATGAGAAAAATGTAGAAGATATCACTAAAGCACCATCTGGTATGACTGGTTTGGAAACCTCTCTTTCTCTTGGTTTGACTTATTTGGTGGAAGCTGGTGAGCTAAGCTTGATGGAATTGCTAGAAAAAATGACTGTCAATCCAGCTAAACTTTACAACTTTGAAGCAGGCTACTTGGCTGAAAATGGTCCAGCGGATATCACCATCTTTGATGACAAGGCTGATCGTACTGTTGGTCCAAACTTTGCTTCAAAATCAGCTAATTCTCCATTTATCGGCGAAACCTTAAAAGGGCAGGTTAAATATACCATCTGTAAGGGACAAATCGTCTACAAAAACTAGATGGGATTCTGCTCTATAAACTATAAGAATAGAGAGCGTATATGTATCCAACCCATCAATTTAAAGATAAGTTTGTCTTATTTCTTAAGATATTTTTTCCTATCCTGATTTATCAATTTGCCAATTATTCTGCCTCATTTGTGGATACAACCATGACTGGGCAGTACAATACTATGGACTTGGCTGGTGTTTCAACTGCAACGAGTCTATGGAATCCTTTTTTCACCTTTTTAACAGGGATTGTTTCGGCCATGGTTCCCATCATCGGCCATCATCTAGGAAGAGGCAAAAAGGAAGAAGTAGCATCTGACTTTTACCAATTTATTTATTTGGCTTTTGGGCTGTCTTTGGTTTTGCTTGGCATGGTGCTTTTTCTAGCGCCTCCAGTTTTAAACCATATCGGACTAGAAGCCCAAGTGGCTGCAGTTGCGGTTTCTTATCTTTGGTATTTGTCTATCGGAATTATTCCCTTGTTGCTTTTCAGTGTTATCCGATCGCTACTTGATTCACTCGGTCTGACCAAGCTATCTATGTACCTCATGCTCTTATTGCTACCTTTAAATTGTGGGTTTAACTATTTATTGATCTACGGTGCCTTTGGGTTTCCAGAGTTAGGTGGAGCAGGAGCAGGGCTTGGAACCTCACTTGCTTATTGGTGCCTACTGGGAATTTCCATCATCATCTTGATTAAGCAGAAAAACCTAAAAGAACTTCATTTAGAACAGGGTGCCCCTCTGAATTTAGAAAGAATTATGGAGGGAATTCGCTTGGGATTACCAATCGGTGGAACTGTTTTTGCTGAAGTCATCATTTTTTCAGTCGTTGGTTTGATTATGGCTAAGTTTTCGTCTATGATTATTGCTAGCCACCAGTCAGCCATGAACTTCTCGACACTCATGTATGCTTTTCCCATGAGTATTTCTTCTGCCATGGCCATCGTTGTTTCTTATGAGATAGGAGCTAAGCGATTTGATGATGCTAAGACCTATATCAAACTTGGACGTTGGATAGCACTGATATTTGCAGGCTTTACATTGAGCTTTCTCTATATTTTGAGAGATGTCGTAGCCAGTTTATATGGAAATAATCCTGATTTCATTGATTTAACATCTACCTTCCTAACTTATAGTCTTTTTTTCCAGTTAGCTGACACCGTTGCAGCTCCTTTACAAGGAATACTGAGAGGCTATAAGGATACGGTTGTTCCCTTCTATCTAGGAGTAATTGCTTACTGGGCTGTTTCCATTCCATTAGGTTTATTCCTAGATCATGTGACAACTTTGGGAGCCTATTCTTACTGGATTGGTTTAATAGCGAGTTTGGTCGTTAGTGCTATCCTCTATCAATGGCGTTTGCAAACAATTATGAAAAGATTTGAAGTTTCCAATGTCAAATAAACTTTGTGAAAAAATAATCTAACTAAAGAAAATCCCTGTTAAAACGGGGATTTATTTTTTTACCTTGTGAAATTTTATCGGTCATATACTTTGACAGTGTATACTAAAAAAGGTAAAATAGTAAGGTAAGTACAAAGTTAGAAAGGCAAGATTATGTCAACTTTAGATAAGAATCTTTTGCTAGAGATGTTCCGTAAGATGGAAGAAATCCGTCGCATGGACTTAAAAATCGCTCAGTTAGTGAAAAAGGGGAAAGTTCCCGGTATGACTCACTTTTCTGTCGGAGAAGAAGCTGCTAACGTCGGAGCAATGCTGGCTCTTAATCCAGATGATCTGATCACCTCAAACCACCGTGGTCATGGTCAAGCTATCGCCAAAGGAATTGACCTCAACGGAATGATGGCTGAAATCCTTGGGAAATACACTGGAACCTGTAAAGGAAAAGGTGGTTCCATGCACATTGCTGACCTTGATGCTGGTAACCTTGGTGCCAATGGTATCGTAGGTGGTGGTATGGGAATCGCTGTTGGTGCAGCCCTCAGTCAGCAAATGCAGAACACTGGAAAAATCGTCGTTTGCTTCTTTGGAGATGGCGCGACCAACGAAGGTGTCTTCCACGAAGCAGTGAACATGGCTTCTATCTGGAACCTTCCAGTCATTTTCTATTGCATTAACAACGGTTACGGTATCTCTGCGGATATCAAGAAAATGACCAATGTAGAGCATATTCATCAACGTAGCGCTGCTTATGGAATTCCTGGAATGTTTATTGAAGATGGAAACAACGTCATCGACGTTTATGAAGGATTTAAGAAAGCTGTAGACCATGTTCGTGGTGGCAATGGACCAGTCTTGATTGAAAGTGTCACTTACCGCTGGCTTGGTCACTCATCATCAGACCCTGGTAAATATCGTACTCGCGAAGAAGTGGAATTGTGGAAACAAAAAGACCCAATTGAAAACCTCCGCAATTACCTTATTGAAAATAACATTGCTAGCGTTGAAGAATTGGAAGAAATCCAAGCACAAGTGAAAACAGCAGTAGAAGCTTCTGTTAAATTTGCTGAGGAAAGCCCATTCCCACCGCTTGAATCCGCATTTGAAGATATTTACGCAGACTAAGGAGAAAGAGATAAAAATGGAAACAAAAACAATGTCCTTCCGTGACACCATTATCCTTGCTATGTCTGAGGAAATGCGTCGCGATGAAAATGTGTTCTTGATGGGAGAAGACGTCGGTGTCTTCGGAGGAGACTTCGGAACTTCTGTTGGAATGCTCGAAGAATTTGGTCCAGAACGTGTCCGTGACTGTCCAATTTCTGAAGCTGCCATCTCTGGAGCAGCAGCAGGTGCAGCCATGACAGGACTTCGTCCAATTGTCGATATGACCTTCATGGATTTCTCGGTTATTGCCATGGACAATATCGTCAACCAAGCCGCTAAAACACGTTATATGTTTGGTGGTAAAGGTCAGGTTCCAATGACAGTTCGATGCGCAGCTGGTAACGGTGTCGGTTCTGCAGCTCAGCACTCTCAGTCTCTAGAGTCTTGGTTCACACACATCCCTGGTCTTAAGGTTGTAGCTCCAGGTACACCTGCTGACATGAAAGGGCTTCTCAAGTCTTCTATCCGTGATAACAACCCTGTTATTATTCTTGAATACAAGTCAGAATTTAACCAAAAAGGGGAAGTTCCAGTTGATCCTGACTACACGATTCCACTTGGAGTTGGCGAAATCAAACGCGAAGGAACGGATGTAACAGTCGTTACTTACGGTAAAATGCTTCGTCGTGTGGTTCAAGCAGCTGAAGAATTAGCAGAAGAAGGAATTTCAGTTGAAATTGTGGATCCACGTACCCTTGTTCCACTTGATAAGGATATCATCATTAACTCAGTGAAGAAGACTGGTAAGGTGGTGCTTGTCAACGATGCTCACAAAACAAGTGGCTATATCGGAGAGATTTCAGCAATTATTTCAGAATCAGAAGCATTTGACTATCTAGATGCCCCAATCCGCCGTTGCGCAGGAGAAGATGTGCCAATGCCTTACGCACAAAACCTAGAAAATGCAATGATTCCAACCGTTGAAAGCATTAAAGCTGCTATCCGTAAAACCTATAACAAAGAATAAAATTGCATAAGATAAATTATGTAAAAAACGGTTTTTGACTTTAGCAACTTGAGATACACTTCGTATCCAACTTATTAGTAAAGTTGCGACAGGAGGGAGTCGAATCGATTATATTCGACGAACGACTTAGTAAGTCTACTAGGTTGACCGCCTAATAGCGGCAACCGTAGTAACTTGAGACACGTTCCGTGTCCAAGTTACTTGTAGAGTTGAACACGGGCTAAAGTCTGTGTGAAAAAGATAAACTTTCCTTGAAACTAAAGTTTCTTCGTCAAGTTTTCTATTTTCACTTTGACTTTTGTATCATTTAATTGAATTCGGACGGAGGTCTGTGAAAAAAAGATAGATTTCCTTGTGTTCATCGAACACATCGTCAATCTCCTATCTTTTCATTGCCCTCTTCGTCCTTAATATCTTATATTCGAACACGGGCTAAAAGCTCGGAAAAAAGATAAATCTTCTTGGCTTTATCGAAGCCTGCGTAGATTTCCTATTTTTCAGTCGCTTTTTACGCCCTTAGTATCATTTAATTGAATTCGGACGGAGGTCTGTGAAAAAAAGATAGATTTCCTTGTGTTCATCGAACACATCGTTAATCTCCTATTTTTTCATTGCCCTCTTCGTCCTTAATATCTTAGTATAGAATTGGAGAGGTCATGGCTGATGACAAGCTAAGAGCGACTCCTGCGGCTAGAAAGTTAGCGGATGATCTAGGTATCAACCTCTACGACGTTTCTGGCTCAGGTGCAAACGGTCGTGTCCACAAAGAAGACGTGGAAACTTATAAAGACACAAACGTGGTTCGCATTTCGCCACTTGCAAAACGAATTGCCCTTGAACATAATATTGCTTGGCAGGAAATCCAAGGAACTGGTCATCGTGGTAAGATCATGAAGAAGGACGTTTTGGCCTTCCTTCCTGAAAATATCGAAAACGACACCATCAAGTCTCCTGCCCAGATTGAAAAAGTGGAAGAAGTTCCAGACAATATCACTCCTTATGGTGAGATTGAGCGTATTCCAATGACACCAATGCGTAAGGTCATCGCCCAACGTATGGTTGAATCCTACCTAACTGCGCCAACCTTCACACTCAACTATGATGTCGATATGTCTGAAATGCTAGCTCTTCGTAAGAAGGTTCTTGAACCAATCATGGAAGCAACTGGTAAGAAAATTACGGTTACTGATCTTCTTTCGCTAGCTGTTGTTAAGACATTGATGAAACACCCTTACATCAACGCTTCATTGACTGAAGATGGTAAGACCATTGTCACTCATAACTATGTCAACCTTGCTATGGCAGTCGGTATGGATAATGGCCTAATGACACCCGTTGTCTATAATGCTGAAAAAATGAGCTTGTCAGAGTTGGTTGTAGCCTTCAAGGATGTCATTGGTCGTACCTTGGATGGTAAATTGGCTCCAAGTGAACTTCAAAATTCAACATTCACAATCAGTAACTTGGGAATGTTTGGCGTTCAGTCCTTTGGTCCAATCATCAACCAACCCAACTCAGCTATTCTGGGTGTAAGTTCGACAATCGAGAAACCAGTTGTTGTCAATGGTGAGATTGTTATCCGACCAATCATGAGTCTAGGATTAACCATTGACCACCGTGTCGTAGATGGTATGGCTGGTGCTAAGTTTATGAAAGATTTGAAAGCCTTGATTGAGAATCCGATCTCAATGTTGGTTTAAGTCAGCTATTGTATTTTAGAGATTTAGATAAAGGAAGTAAGACATGGCCTTAGAAGTAATTATGCCAAAAGCCGGCGTGGATATGACAGAAGGACAAATCGTCCAATGGAATAAGAAAGTCGGGGAATTTGTAAAAGAAGGAGAAATCCTTTTGGAAATCATGACTGACAAAGTCAGCATGGAATTGGAAGCCGAAGAAGATGGATACTTGATTGCCATCCTCAAAGGAGATGGTGAAACTGTCCCTGTAACGGAAGTCATCGGTTACCTTGGTGAAGAAGGAGAAAACATCCCAACTGCTGGAGCAGCTGCACCAGAATCAAAACCTGCACCTGCAGCTAGTGCCTCAAACGACGATGGTAAGAGCGATGATGCCTTTGATATTGTTGTGATTGGTGGAGGTCCTGCTGGTTATGTTGCGGCGATTAAAGCAGCCCAACTCGGCGGTAAGGTTGCCCTTGTTGAGAAATCTGAACTCGGTGGAACCTGCTTGAACCGTGGATGTATCCCAACTAAGACCTACCTTCACAACGCTGAAATCATCGAAAACATCGGTCATGCAGCAAACCGTGGTATCGTCATCGAAAATCCAAACTTCACTGTAGATATGGATAAACTCCTTGAAACCAAGTCTAAGGTTGTCAATACTTTGGTTGGTGGAGTTGCAGGTCTTCTTCGTAGCTACGGAGTTACTGTTCATAAAGGAATTGGTACCATCACTAAAGACAAGAATGTCTTAGTAAATGGTTCAGAATTGCTTGAAACCAAGAAAATTATCCTTGCTGGTGGTTCAAAAGTCAGCAAGATCAACGTACCTGGTATGGAATCTCCACTTGTGATGACCAGCGATGATATTCTTGAAATGAACGAAGTTCCAGAAAGCCTCGTAATCATCGGTGGTGGAGTTGTCGGTATCGAACTCGGTCAGGCCTTTATGACATTTGGGTCAAAAGTAACTGTTATCGAAATGATGGACCGTATTGTTCCAGCTATGGATGCGGAAGTTTCTAAGAACCTTCGCTTGATCCTTGAGCGTAAAGGAATGACCATCTTGACAGGCACAAAACTGCAAGAAATCATCGAGGAAAATGGTCAACTTCGTATTAAAGTTGAAGGAAAAGACGATATCATCGCAAGCAAAGCTCTTCTTTCAATCGGTCGTGTTCCAGATCTTGAAGGTATTGGCGATGTTGAGTTTGAATTGGATCGTGGTCGCATCAAGGTTAACGAATACATGGAAACTTCTGTTCCAGGTATCTATGCACCAGGTGATATCAACGGCACTAAGATGTTGGCCCACGCTGCCTTCCGTATGGGTGAAGTAGCAGCTGAAAATGCGCTTAAAGGAAATCACGTCGTAGCGAAACTCAACTTGACTCCTGCAGCCATTTACACTCTTCCTGAAGTAGCAGCAGTAGGTTTAACAGAAGAGCAAGCTCGTGAGAAATACGATGTTGCTATAGGTAAATTCAACTTTGCGGCTAACGGACGTGCCATTGCTTCTGATGCGGCTCAAGGTTTCGTTAAAGTCATTGCAGATAAGAAATACGGAGAAATCCTTGGTGTCCATATCATCGGTCCTGCAGCTGCAGAATTGATCAACGAAGCGTCAAGCATCATCGAAATGGAAATTACTGTTGAAGAAATGCTGAAGACTATCCACGGACACCCAACATACTCTGAAGTTATGTACGAAGCATTTGCAGATGTTCTAGGAATGGCCATCCATTCACCTAAGAAAAAATAAATCGAAGATAGAATAGACTGGAAAGGTATTTTCCAGTCTCTATCGTATAAAGGGATATCATGAAATACATTATCAATCATTCAAACGACACTGCTTTTAATATCGCCTTGGAAGAATATGCCTTTAAACACCTTTTGGATGAGAATCAAATCTTCCTACTTTGGATTAATAAACCTTCTATCATTGTTGGTCGTCACCAGAATACTATCGAAGAAATCAATCGTGATTATGTCCGTGAAAATGGCATAGAGGTAGTCCGCCGTATCAGTGGTGGTGGAGCTGTTTATCACGATTTAAACAACCTCAACTACACCATCATTTCAAAAGAAGATGAAAACAAGGCCTTTGACTTCAAGAGCTTCTCAACTCCAGTTATCAATACCTTGGCTCAACTTGGTGTTAAAGCTGAATTTACAGGGCGTAATGACCTAGAGATTGATGGCAAGAAATTCTGTGGAAATGCCCAAGCCTATATCAATGGGCGTATCATGCACCACGGTTGCTTGCTCTTTGACGTTGATTTGTCAGTCCTTGCTAACGCCCTCAAGGTTTCAAAGGACAAATTTGAATCAAAAGGTGTGAAATCCGTCCGTGCCCGTGTCACCAATATTGTCAATGAATTACCAGAAAAAATCACAGTTGAAGAATTCCGTGATTTGCTACTGGAATACATGAAAAAAGAGTATCCTGAGATGACAGAATACGTTTTTTCTGAGCAAGAATTGGCCGAAATTAACCGTATCAAGGATACCAAGTTCGGTACTTGGGACTGGAACTACGGTAAATCACCTGAATTTAACGTCCGTCGTGGAACAAAATTCACCAGTGGTAAGGTTGAAATTTTTGCTAACGTCATTGAATCAAAAATCCAAGATATCAAGATTTATGGAGACTTCTTTGGTATCGAAGACGTTGCAGCTGTAGAAGATGTCCTTCGTGGCGTGAAATACGAACGCGAAGATGTTCTTAAAGCCCTAGAAACTATTGATATTACACGCTACTTCGCGGGTATCAGCCGAGAAGAAATCGCTGAAGCGGTAGTAGGGTAAGGAAAAAGAATCCATTTATGATGGATTCTTTTATTATGTGACTTTCAGTCCGTCTCGCTCCGCTAGGTGCGAGACAAATAAACCACCCGCTATGCGGGTGCGCATCGAAGGTTATACCCAAAAAACTCCAAACGCGACCCAATAAAGGTGTCCAAGCCAATTGTAAAGCGAAAGGAGAAAAATATGGCGCAAAAGGCACATAGTTTATCACACACAAAGTGGCACTGTAAGTATCACATTGTGTTCAGCCCTAAGTATAGACGAAAAGTGATCTATAATCAATATCGAAGTAGTTTAGGCGAAATATTTCATCGTTTGTGCAGTTATAAAGGTGTTGAAATTATCGAGGGTCACTTGATGCCAGATCATGTACATATGTTAGTAAGTATTCCACCGAGGATAAGTGTTTCAAGTTTCATGGGGTATTTAAAAGGCAAAAGTGCACTCATGATGTTTGATAAACACGCCAACCTCAAGTATAAGTTTGGGAACCGGCATTTTTGGGCAGAAGGTTACTACGTGAGTACAGTAGGACTTAATGAAGCCACTATTAGGAAATATATCCAAGAATAGGAAAAGCATGATATAGCATTAGATAAATTAAGTGTAAAAGAATATGAGGATCCCTTTAGGGATAGTGGTAAGTAATACTAAAGCCTCTTTAAGAGGCAAGTGACGAGTCAAGAGCAATGAGGCTTGAACAACGTGAAAGCCAGCGTCTTTAGGCGCTGGCTGGTAATTTGGGCTTATAGCCCTGGTGCAAACCACCCGTTAGACGGGTGGTTATGATTAGCTTTAAACTTAATAATCAAGCTGATTAGACCATAATAGTGATGAAAAATGAAAAGGAGTTATTCATTAATGTTAGAAATTCCAGTAGAAAGTCTTAATCTATTTGAACAGTTAGACCGCAATGTTGTTGCTTTTTATAGAAACGAAGAAATTTCTCAAACTGAAAGTTTAAATATAAGCATCACACAAGAACATTATGACAAAAAATACAAAGATCTTCAGCCTTTAGGATACCAAGCTGCTCAAATACCTTTAGGAATGGCTTTAGATAATGTAATCCAGCAAGCTCATTTTCAAAATCTTATAATTGGCGGTCTTCTTCCTGATGAAATCAAAGTAAACAAAGAGGACTTAATGCCTTTAAAAGACATTGTTGATAGTTTTTGTATTATGTATGCTGCAGCAAATAATCGACTTGAAAATAGTAAGGCTTATGAACTTATGAAAGACAAGACAGTGTTCTTTATTGGTAAACTGTTAACTGACGAACTTAAAAATGGTGGCGAAATTTCGTATATGGGAATCGAAAGAAAATCAGCTGATGGAACTTCCTATGAAGCAGTAAAATGTTTTCTAACTAAAGAGAGTGCTGAGCAGTACAATGATTCAGAAAAACCTGTAAGTCCAGCCAACCTAGCCTATCTGCAAGCCTTTTGGGGTAAACCAGTAATTATAGAGCCACACCGTAACTACTGGATTGAGTTTAAATAACTAAAAAACGAAAGATAAAAGGAATTGATCTTTCGTTTTTTAGCGATAGTTAGTTTACATAATTTATAATATGTAATACTTATAAACTATCCAAGGCATTCTTTTGTTCATCATTGACGATATGGGTATAGAGGTCAGTGACTTGTGTACTAGCGTGTCCTAGCTGGTGACTAACCAAAACTTGAGATTTAGTCGCATCATAGAGTCTAGTTGCTAGCGTATGGCGTAGTTTGTGGGGAGTTACTCGGACTTTGAAGTCCTCAGAGTACTTAGCAACCATCTTTTCAACACTAGAAGCATCGATACGATTGGGAACACCTCTGTAAAGTGTCAGAAAGAGTGCTGTATCCGTCTTTTCCGTCTTATAGCGTTGATTTCGAATGGCTAGATAATTCTCTAGATAAGGCTTAGCAAAGGCAGCGACATTGACCGAGTCACGTTTGCCACCTTTTCGTGTGACATCAATAACCATCATTTTGAGATTGAGGTCTCTTAGATCCAGATTAACAGCTTCAGACAAGCGGACACCAGATGCTAGGAGAAGGGCGATAATGGCCAAATCACGTTCTTTATTTTTATTGAATGACGAGAGAGCGCGATTTGAGAGTTGTTGTGGATACTCTTGGTCGATATAAGTCAGAAAACCTTCTGTTTCATCGCCTAGAAAGAGCTTTTGCTTGATGTTTTCAGCTCTGGCAGCAAGGGTTTCTTTCTTTTTCTTGGTTGAAACTTTCTTCATTACATTACGATAGAAATAGGGTTCTCCTTGGTCGTTTTCAACTTCCTCAGTTAAATATTTGTAAAGACTGGAAAGTGCTGACAAGGTTCGATTGATAGTCGTCTGCGAAACACCTTGTTTGGTTGTATTGGCGTTCAGCAAAGGACGTTCTCGTAGATATAGGATAAAGGATTCCATGTCTTTTTTTGTCATATGTTCTAAGACAGATAAGGGGATATCGGCCATTGTATCAACGTTTGAAATGCCAGACTCCAAAACCCAGCTAAAAAATCGATCGTATTCCTTGAGGTATTCGTACAAGGTTGTAAAACTGTAGGGAACAGCAAGCTTAGATTGGTAGTATTCCAAAACATACCAGGGCATGATTTGTTTTAGTTTGTCGATTCGTTCCAGTAAAATCTCACGTTTCATGATTTTCTCCATATATAAGTCTACTAGTAGTATAGCATAGACTTATATATTTTTCAAGAAAATTATAGTTTTTCGGAAAGATATAATAAGAAACTTAAAACAGAAGTCTAACTTTATTCCATTTATTCTGAACTACTTTATTAAATTTCATCATACTTGAGCAACATATTCGAAATCTTTGCTTCAAGACTCTTGCGAACCTTACCTTGAATTGCAGTATCCATTTGGCTGTTTATGCTTGTGATAGTTGATTTGGTTTCTGTAGCAATTTTTTCAGCTACCTTATTAAAGTTTTCTTTTAATTTATTTTTTGCTGATATCGCTAACCTTGCTTCCGTAATAATTCGGTTTCTTTCCATCATTCGATACATTTGTTTCAGTGCATATTGATATTCTTCATCAGTGTAGTATTCATTCATTGGTGCTTGCATAATCTCTCCTTAGTTTGTGAAATTCTTCGTCTAAATCATTTCTTTTTTTGCGAAACTCGTTATCGTATTTTTCTCTCTCATCTTCAAGTTTAATCCTATGATCTCTGTATACTTGATTCGAAAAGTGTCTCAAATTTTCTATTTCTATAAAATAGTCTCTAACATCATCAGCCGTTGACGAAAATTTTCTCAAGATTTGATACATTTTATCAACTTCTTCGGAAATTAGTTTTTCTAAGTTTGCATTTCGTTCTTCTAGATCAAGCGCTTTGTTATCAAGTTTCTTCTTTTCTTGATAATATTGTTCTTCTAGAGTAAACAGTTCTCTTTCTTTCTCTCTGATTTCCTCCCATTTTACATCTTTTCTTTCCATTGTCGAAACTCCTTGCCTAATTGCTTGTCTGTTGCTACTGTTTTTTCGATGACTTCCTGTAATTGTTTATCCATATTTTCAAATGCTTGAGCGGAAGCATTCATCAGAGTGGCTGTTTGTTTTGTTTCTGCCTGAAAAGTATCGATAAACTGTGCTTGAGTAATACCTTGGCTAGCAAAAAGGGTCTCAACCTCATAAGGAGCTAATGCTGTGTAGCTTGTAAAATCGATTTTTGACCAAATTTCTTGTAATTCTTGATTGGCTTTTTTGGCTAAGGCGCTCACTTCATCAGCTCCAGTTCTTGCTGCCGTAGCCATAGATGATGATAAGATAGAACCCTGAGCTGCATCTAAGTATATTTCCTCAGAGCTACTAATGCCACCTGATGACCATTTTGACTTCAAGTCCTTGTAATGAGCTATTCCTCGGAGACTGTTGGCATACGCTCGATAAACGCCACTGATTAAGGGTTTTCCTCCTTTGCCATCTACAAGTTGACCAGTTACAGGATCAAACTCCCAGTCACCAATTTTATGACTCGAACCATCAAGCCAGTGAATCGTACTAGGCATAGAATTTGTAGTGGTAGTATTATACCATTCTGGATGGTTAAAATCATTCCAGACTACTACGTCATCATTTTTCTACGGTAATCTATAAACATAGAAGGGCTACTTTCAATAAATGCTTTTTCTTTCAATGAAAGGGCTCCATATTTAAACCAAGCATTAAAGGTAGTCGTAGGTATATGATATTTAGCCCCTACTTTTAGCATATAAGATCCTTGTGAATAACCAGATAGTTGACTAACTTCATATCTGGGATCATCCATAATCTCTTTTACGAATTGGTCAGCAACTTTATATTGTGGAGATAAATAAGTTTGCCTTGCAATTATGGCACTATTGACGTCGCGTGAGCTGAACATAGTTTTATTCACCGGACTATCAGGATCCGTTCCAGCAGCAATCACAGCTACATTTTTATAATCTGGTTTGCCGTTGACAATAGGTGCAACTGCCAGTCCATCAAAACCTGTTTCAGTGTCAGACTTAGTGGCAACAACACGGAATTCTTGACCATCGGAGGTGGTTATAGTGTTAGTTTCATCCGAAGATAACTTATCATTTGTTTTGGCTACAACTTTCTTTTCAACTTCTCTTTCAGCATATTCAAAATTTACACTATAAACATTTTTTCCGTGATTTAATTCATTGAGTTGTTTATCAGTATAAGTGTATACCATTAATATTCTCCTTCTGAACCATCTGAATAAATAATTTTTGTGAGTTTACTAGTCTTACCCAAGTGACTATTTAAAAATTCTCGGTCCTCTTTTCTATCCTCTCTCTCTAAAGATACATCAGAAATACGTTTATCTTTTTTTGAATAATTAATTTTATATTTTATGCTTCTCTCGTTAAAATATAGTTCAACTACGCAAGTCCAACTTCCTGGAGGATTTGTGTAGTTTGCATTAGAAAATCTAATTTCTTCAATACCCTCATAACTATCTTTTAAAGTTTCAACCAGACTAACTTCATACTCTCTATTTCGACGCTCTTCTTGGGATTTCCCTAACATGCTAAACATAAATATACCTCCTGCTGTGATAATTGCGAGTGACAAAACGATTAGTAGCCTTTTATGGCTTTTTTTATTGCTGGAATTATTCATTTAAGCTTTTCCCCTTTTTCTTATTATACTATATTTTAATTAATTTTAACGATATAAGAAGTAAAAACCGATCTCTGCTCGAGAATCGGTTTCTAAAGTAATTTATTGAAAATCCAGAACTTAAAATACATAAAATAAATTATGCAAATACCACCTACAACAACAAATCTTTGACTTTTCCAATTTCACTTTTTGGAATCACCAAGTGAATCATATCACCCAGATACATTCTAGTTGAGCCGTTAACGGTTTGACTTTTGCCATTATGGACTTGTGTGGTGATGAGTACGTTATGTGGCAGGTTGAGCTCGTGAACCTGTTTTCCAGCGATCTTATCTGATACAGGGATTTCAATGAGGGTGACTTCTCCTTCATCTGTTGCTTCTTCTGGTAGCATTTTTTCCAGCATGGCCTCATAAACTGGAGCGCCCTTGAGTAGATCCATGATGATGTAAGCAACCAAGGTCACTAAGCCAAGTGGCATGAGGTTGCGAATATCTCCAACCATCTCGGTTACGAGTATCATAGCGGTTAAGGGAGCCTTGGATATTGCCCCAAAGTAGCCACTCATTCCCAGAATGACAAATATAGGGAATTGTTCCTGACTGACAAGCCCAAGATTGACACAAATGACACCGACTAGGGCACCAAGTAAGGAACCAAGCGCCAAAATGGGAAGGAAAATTCCTCCTGGGAGACCACTTCCATAACTAATCATGCTCCAAACAAAGCGAATCAAAAAGTAAGCTAATAGAACCTGAAAACTAAAATCTTGCTCAGTCAAAGAAAGAACGACCTGATTTCCACCACCAAGAATTTGTGGCAAGAAAATCCCGACTGGTATGATAAGGATAAAGGCTAGGATTGGATAATAAGCTTTATCCAAATGGATTTTTTGACCAATCCAGTCATAAATTCGACCAACATTGAGTACAGCTTTCTCATAGAGAAAACCAGAGAGTCCTAGAAAAACCCCCATAACCAGGTAAATCCAATACTGGTCTAGGGTCATGAGAGGAATGTTGTCTGGCATATCCAGTACGGGTGTTAGGCCAAATATGAGTAGTGAGACAAAGTTTGCTACGAGACTGGCTGCTAGAGTTGAGACCCAGAAAAAGCGGGAAAAATGGTGATAGACTTCTTCTACAACAAAGAGGAGGCCTGCAATCGGTGCATTAAAGGCAGCTGCTAATCCTGCTGCAGCACCACTGGCAATCAAGGAGCGTTCTTCAACTGGACTGGATTTTAGCCACTTAGCAATGCCTTTACCACCAACTGCTCCAAGTTGAATACTTGGCCCTTCTCGTCCCAGCATAAGGCCACTGGCAATAGCAAGAATCCCTAGAATATATTTTTTCCAGAGAACACTCCACCAGTTAAGAGTCATGAGCCCTTTTAATTCTGCTTCGACTTGAGGAATTCCTGAACCCTTGATATCTTTTTCTGACCGAGTTAGTTTCGCACTGAGCCAGCAAACTATTACATAAAATAGACCAATGAAAAAAAGATTGCGCACTAGGTGCGCTTGATCTTGATAGAGTCCTTGTATCAGATGGAAGCCCTTTTCGATTAAGAAACGAAAGGATCCGACGATTAGCCCGACAACGAGACCAACAATGATTCCTCGTCCAACTTGGGATAATATGGTACTTGAGGCAAAGGCGAATTCTTTCTTGGAACTGAGTGTTTCTGACTGTTCCTCCATAATCATTTCCTCTTACTTATCTTTCTTAGTTGAAACCAGTGTTTTGACAGGTTCAAAACTGGTTCGATGAATGGGAGTAACTCCTAGTTTTTCGAGACCTTCTAAGTGTTTAGCAGTTCCATATCCAGCATTGGCAGCGAAATCATATCCAGGATATTGGTTGTCATAGTCCTTCATAATATTATCCCGTGTCACCTTGGCCACTATAGATGCAGCTGCGATAGAGAGGGAGTTAGCATCTCCTTTGATAATTGCTGTTTGTGAAATTGGTAAATCAAGCTGCATGGCATCAATCAAGAGGTGCTCAGGTTGGGGGCTGAGTTGAGAGATTGCTTCTTTCATGGCCAGTTTGGTCGCTTCATAGATATTGACTTGGTCAATGATTTGATTATCCATAATACCGACACCGATTGCCAAGGCTTGGTCTTGAACAGCTTGGAAAATTTCAAGATGTTTCTTTTTAGGAATTTTCTTGCTATCGTTGAGACCTTTAATCTTACAATTTTTAGGTAAAATAACGGCTGCAGCGACTACAGGACCAGCAAGAGGACCACGGCCGACCTCGTCAACACCTGCTATAAAGGTCATTCCTTGCTTGTAAAGTTCTTTTTCATAGGACAGCATGGATTCCAAACGATGATCCTCATCCAGTTCTGCCTGAATGGCTTTTTTACGCTTGTTGATTTCCTTTTGAACTCCAGAGCGAGTATCTTTTTCGAATTCCAGAAAAAGAGGATTGTCTAAGTCTTTGACAGTAGCAAGAAGTTCTCTGATTTCTTTAATCGTCGTCATCGATGTCGTCCAATGTATCTAAGGTGTAGTTACCGAGTTTTCCATCACGGACTTCCTTCACGAAGAGACTGTAAAAGCGGTCGTAGTCATCTCGGAAACCGAGGGCACGTGTCATATCCATGATGATAACAGGAGCTTCTTCTTCAATTTTCATTTGTTTAAAACGTTCAGCTAGCTTATCAGGATAATGTTCTTTGAAATAATTGAGACCAAAAATGGTCACTTCATCCATTGGAAGCAACTGGTCTTTAATTGCTCCAGTTAGGGCCAGTTTCAGTGCAACGGCATCATCTTCAAACTTAGGCCAGAGAATCCCTGGTGTGTCTAGAATTTCAAGGTCTTTATTGGTTTTGAGCCATTGTTGCCCCTTGGTTACACCTGGTTTATTGCCGACAACTGCAATCTTTTTCCCAGCCAAACGATTCATCAGGGTTGATTTGCCAGCATTTGGAATTCCGATAATCATGGTACGCAAGGTTTCAATCTGAATACCACGTTCTTTTTGCCGAGCAATCTTATCCGCCATGAGTTTTTTCGCTGCATCTGTCACAACTTTCACAGTAACTTGCTCTTTGGAATTGATAGCCAGTGTTTGAATCCCCTGTGATTCAAAGTACTGACGCCATTCTTTTGTCATTGCTGGATCAGCTAGATCTGCCTTGTTTAAAATCAAAAGTTTGGGTTTATCACCCACAATCTTGTTTAACATAGGATTTTGACTAGATAAAGGAAGACGCGCATCCACCAAAATCGTTACAAAATCAACAAATTTTAAATTCTCCTGAACTTGTCGCCGAGCCTTAGACATGTGGCCCGGAAACCATTGAATTGTAGCCATAATAATTCCCCTTCCGACTAAAAAAACGTGATAAAAACGTTTTCTTTCTTACCATCTATTCTATCATAAATTAGGTGCTTTTGCACAGGCTTTGACTAAAATAAAATCATACTATAGCACATAACTTAATTTATGTAATTAAACGTTTGCTTGACTTTATTTTCCGTTTGGTATATACTTTGTATATACGATTTCGTGGAGGTAGAGTGATGAATACAGTAAAGACTCGGAAGGTGGGAAATTCTCTCACTGTGACCATTCCTAAAAATTTAGGTATGATGGAAGGTCAAGAAATGGTTGTCTACAAAGGGATTGACGGAGTCATTGTCTTAGCTCCAAAACTGAAAGATCCTTTTGATGGGATTACTGATTTGAGAATGACAAACGATTTTGAAGGGGTAAGGTCACTTGATAGCGAAATCTGAGTATATTCCTGAAAAGCAGGATATCATTTGGCTGGACTTTGATCCATCAATTGGTCGGGAGATTCAGAAACGGCGCCCTGCCTTGGTTGTGTCTAGGAGAGAATATGCCTTGCAAACTGGTTTTGTGGCTGTCTGTCCCATCACTCATGGCCAACAACGTTTGGCAGAAAAAGGCTTCCTCGTTCCTGTCTCGTCGGATAAGGTAGATGGCGCTGTCAATCCATTTCAACTATATACATTTGATTTTCGGATTCGTAATGCTCAAAAAATAACAAGAATGGACACACAATGTTTTCAGAAAGTCGTCCAACTTTACCAGTACATATTTGGTGATACTTAAATCCTACCATGCATAGACAAGGTAGGATTTTTTCTATATGAGTAACCTATTTAAGAACGGGTGAAGGCAATTGAGAAGAATTCCTCTAATCCAGCTTTCTTGTGCAGATGATAGATGTTCTGCCTGAAGGCATTCTTTTAGAAAATCGCGGACTTGTTCTGGTGCAATTTCAAACTCAAAGGCTTTCATCTTGTAAAAAAAGTCGATGAGATGCTCAGATAAGTATTCATCTGAAAAGGGTACTTCTCCACTTTTTCGATATTCTGATAGGAGCCGAGAAAATCTGGATTTTTCATCAGGCAAATCCCGAAAATAGGAATTAAGAAGCCAAGTCTGCTTCTGCTTTCGTTCAATCGGATCTTGATTTGCAATTCGCTGATCCTTTTCCAACTCCTTTTGGTTTTGTTTAGCCTTGACAGCCCGTTCGTCTCTATTCTTACCAAAGAGGATTTTTTCCCATTTTCGTTCTTCTTGGGTCAAGGTTTCTGTAAAGCCAAAGTAATCTTGATAGGCTCGTTCTGCAGGCCCCATGGCAAGAATGAGGTTGTCAGCGTATTGCTTGGCGATTTTATCTCTCTTCTTGCGTTCTTTCTCTGCTTGAATCCGTAAATGCTGCTCGTAGTCAATTTTCTCCTTACCTAGTTTGACAAGGTAGAGTTGGTCATCGGACTTACCAAGTAGAAAAGGTTTGATACACTTTTCCAGTACTTCTTCCATACGAGCCTTCTTTATCGGCTCTGCCTTGGTCCAACTTCCGCCTTGAAAGACTTCTAAGAAAAGCTGGTAGTCTCTCTCAGGTGTGAATTGATTGCCACGATTGGCTTTGAAAACACCTTTTTCCCAAAACCATTTTAGAAGTCGTTCGTCAAAGTCGCTTTTATTAACCTTGATTTTTTCCTTTTTCTGAGCTTTTCTGGTTAGGTTTTCAAGCTTTCTGAGAAGTTTTTCTTCCTCTTCTAGTTGCTGGTCGAGGCTAATACGATGAAAATGGCGAACACAATCGCTACCGATAGGAAAGAGACGCTGAGCTGTGACAGTATTAAAGAGTTCGTAAGAGTATTTAATGGCATTTCCGCAGATACAATTACTACGCCCAATACCATTAAAAATCAAGGAAACTTCATTCCATTCCTTGGTAGCTTGATCCCAAGTATCAGCTTTTGAAGCTTGTAAAACTGCATCGTGCAGGGATTTTCTAACTGGAAGTGTCATGAGGTCTCCTTTCTAGATTATATTTTTACAACTTGAACCTCATCTTTGCCGAGCAAAATCAAGTATTTTTCTATGTTTTCAATTGAATAGGCACGAGATAAGGCTTCTTCATAGAGGGCTAACTGACCACGATAGCGGTCTATTAGTTGACTTGGCTCATCGTAGCGGTCTGTCTTGTAGTCGAAAAGAACGATACGATTCTCATAAAGCAGATAGCCATCCAAGATCCCACGGACAACGAAGTCTTCCTGACTCTTTTGGTCTAGTTTGAGCATGGAGAAAGGTTGCTCGCGATAGAGATGGTCGGTATTAGCGAGAATTTCCTGACCAAGTGCTGTATCAAAGAAAGCTAGGATTTTAGAAAGATTGATCTTTTCCCTAACAGCTGGACTAGTTTGAACTTGTTTGAGAGTTTCTGTCAGGCTAGCAAGCGTTGGTCGCTGGCTGAGGTCAATTCTCTGCATGAGTTCGTGGGTTGCACTACCAATCTCAGCTCCTGTTACCTTTTCTTTAGTTGAAAAATCTGGTAAATCAAAGCTGATTTTCTTTTCCGATGATTGAGTTTGGTTAGTAATTTCTACCCCTTCCATATCCATAACGGGTTCGTAGAATTTCTTGATTTGGCTTGGGGTTTGGACACTAGGAAGCTCAATGGCTGCACGGTGGAGACTATTATAAACTTCCACCTCTTTCAGCATTTCCAAAGCTTCTTTGATAGTTTCTGACTGGCGATTGTCTGCTTGAGAGATATCTTGGAGAGGGCTCTTGTTTTCCAATTCTCCGATAGCTTCTCTAGTCAACTGGTCTTCACCAATAAAACGATAGCTAAAGTTGAGATCTTCCTTGGTAAATACTTTACTGATAGCCCAGACCCAATCTTGAAAATTTCTTGCTTGCAGTCTGGTATTGCTATCTAATTTTCCATTGTTTGCTGCTGGGTATTCCTTGGCTTCTAGCTTTTCACGAGACCCCTTACCGACAAGATAAAGTTTTCTCTCCGCCCTCGTCATGGCAACATACAGCAGACGCATCTGCTCTGAATAGCTAGCCAGTTGCAGTTCTTTCTCATTCTGCGTATAAGTTACGCTAGGAATGGAGAGTTTGATAGTTTTAGGATAGTGTGCTTCCGCTGCTCCTGTTTCCACCTTGGCAATGTATTTGACACCAAGCCCATTTTGACGACTGAGAATAACGTCTGACATCGAGTCTTGTTTGTTGAAGTCCTGATCCATGTTGAGGATAAAGACGTAAGGAAACTCCAGTCCTTTGCTCTTGTGAATGGTCATGAGTTCAACAGCATCCTTGGGTGGTGCGACAGCGACACTTGCAAGGTCGTGCTGAGCTTCTAGGACTTGGTCAATCATACGGATAAAACGAGACAAGCCCTTGAAATTACTCTTTTCAAACTGGTCAGCTCGTAGAGCTAGGGCATAGAGATTGGCCTGTCTAGCAGGTCCGTTTGGCAAAGCCCCAACATAGTCATAATAAAAACGGTCATTATAAATCTTCCAAATCAAGTCATAGAGAGAGTGGGTTTTGGCATACAAGCGCCAAGAATCCAAGATATCCATGAACTGACTTAGTTTTTCAGCTAGTTCTGTGTGAATTAACTCTTTCTGGCTAGCTGCTTGTTTATGAACATTGACCAGTTTCTCAAAAAGATTCTCTTGGACTTTATCTTCTGCTTTCTGAAGGGACAAGCGTGCCAACTCGTCCTCATCAAAGCTAAACATAGGAGACTTCATAAGTGCTACCAAGGCATAGTCTTGCAGGGGATTGTGAATGACGCGCAGGGTGTCCAGCATGACTTGTACTTCTAGGGATTGGAGGTAGTTGTTTTGCTCACCGTCGGTTTTAACTGGAATTCCGTACTCAGACAGGGCGAGGAGAATCTGGTCATTACGACTGCGACTGGAAGTCAAAAGGGCAATATCCTTAAAGGCTACACCATTCTCCTGATGAAGCTTCAGGATTTCTTTGATGACTAAGCGCATTTCCCCTGTTAGTTTTGTTTCTAATTGGCTCTCTTCTTGCTCTTGCCCACTGTCGTCCTTATCGTAGAGGAGAAATTCTGCCTTGTTGTCTGGATTAGGAGTTAGTTTGGTATTGGCAAAAACAAGCTGGTGCATGCTGTCATAGTTGATTTCTCCAATCTCTCGGTCCATGAGTCGTTCAAAGACATCGTTGGTTGCCGATAGCACTTCCGAACTACTACGAAAATTTTCCTTGAGGAGAATCAACTTGCCTTCTTGAGGATTATGCGCATAGCGTTGGAATTTTTCATTGAAAATCTGCGGATCCGCCTGACGAAAACGGTAGATGGACTGCTTGATATCCCCCACCATAAAGCGATTGTGACCATTCGACAGCAATTCCAGCATCCGTTCTTGAATGTGGTTGGTATCCTGATACTCATCGACCATGACTTCGTGGAATCGTTCCTGATAAGCCTCGCGGACTTGTGGGAAATTCTCTAAAATCTCAATGGTATAATGACTGATATCAGCGAATTCAAAAGCATTTTCCTGGCGTTTACGTTCTCGATAAGCCTCCACAAAATCACTCATAAAGTTTTTGAAGGTCTTAGCTAGATCCCAGGAGTCTCCATGATAATGCTCTTGATAGTCGAGAATGGTTATCTGGTCTGACAGTTGTCCTAGTTTAGCAAACTGTGCCTTTCTCTCATCGTTATAGGCATCAGCCAGTGGTTTCAATTCAGCTTTACGACTAGAATTAGCTAGAGCGCGACCATTTTTTTCTTTCGAGATGGCGACAACACGCGTAAGCACTGCTTGATAAGCCTGGCTATCGGACTCTTGATTTAAGGAACCAATTTCATCCAGAACCAACAGCACATTTTCTAAATAGGTAGCTTTTGGAAACTCCTTGGCATCGTTATCCAGATGATAACGGAGGAAACTTTCCAAATCCCATAGCGCCTGTTTGATTTGCTCAGTTAATTTGTCTTTTTCAATTACAAAGTCAGCTTCTTCAAACCCTTTGAGGAAAGAGTTACTCAACCATTTTTTGGGGCTACTGGTGGATTGGAGGAAATCATAGATTTTGTAGACTTGCTGGCGCAGACCTCGTTCATCCTTGCCACGTCCAGCAAAGTTCTTGACCAATCGACTAAAGCTCTCTTTCTTTTCACCTTGGTAATGATCTTCAAAAACCTGATGAAAAACCTCATTTTTTAAGATTAACTGTTCACTTTCATTTTGTAGAATACGGAAGTTCGGTGCGATATCAATCAGATAACCATGCTTGCCAAGGAATTTTTGTGTGAAGGAATCCATGGTTCCGATGGCAGCGTTTGGCAGGTCTGCCAACTGGCGTCCCAAGTGTTGTTTAAGATCAACATCGCTACTTTCTTGGATTTGTTGGCTGATTTTTTTCTCCAAACGTTCCTTAAGCTCTGTAGCAGCCTTGACAGTAAAGGTCGAGATAAAGAGTTGGCTGATTTCCACACCACGCGCTAACTGGTCCAGAATGCGCTCGGCCATGACAAAGGTTTTCCCTGAACCAGCAGACGCTGAAACAAGGATATTTTGCCCTGCGGTATAAATGGCTTCGATTTGCTCGGCCGTTTTCTTCTGTTCCTTGCTCGAATTCGCTTCTGCTTCTTGCAGTTTTTGAATTTCTTCCTCAGTTAAAAAGGAAATGGGCTTCATCGATTCAACTCCTCTCTCATTTTTTCAAACCAAGCTTGCTTGAGCTTCTCTCCGACCAGACGTTTGCCATCCGCTAAATCTAACTTCTCTAGAAAGCGTGCTTGACCTAGATGGTAGTTTGCTTCAAATCCTGTAATGGCCTGATGTTGCTGGACGTATGGGGCAATGCTTCTACCGTTTTCTGTGTAGGGATTAATGGCGAACTGGCCCTTTAAGATTTTCTCAGCTGCCTTCTTGTAAAGATGGGCATTATAGTCCAGCAAGAGCTGGAATTCCTCGTCTGTCAATTGATTAGCCTTGTTTTTGTTGTAAAATTCACCCAAATGACTGCTTTCTTTTTCTAAAAAGAGTCCCTGGTATTTCATTGACTTGCTGGCTTCTGCTACTGCTCCAGCCAAACTCTTAACGGTCAACAGAGATTGGACAGGTTCAGCCATTTCTAGGTACATAGCGCCGAAAAAGTTCTGCTCCCCTTCACCCTTAAGAGCAGCAAGATAGGTTGGCAACTGGGAATTAAGTCCATTGAAGAAATGAGGAAACTGGAACTGGGTCAAACTTGACTTATAGTCCACCACTCCTAGCGCGCCATCTGCTTTCAGGCGATCAATACGGTCAACCTTGCCTCGAACATGGACACTCCGACCATTATCCAATTGAATAAAGGTCTGGTCTTTGCCGCCAAATGTTACCTCCTCTTGGATGGTTTCGATGGCTGGATTATGGCGGAGAATATGGCCAGTTGTCCGCGCGACATCAAGCAGAACTTCCTTGGTAAACTGGGCTTCCAAACTTTCCTGATAAATAGCCTCAAATTCGAGTTCCTGACCAGTTTCTTGGATAGCCTGTTCCAAACGTTGGTCAAAGGAATCTTCGTCAGGTAACTGCAAGGCACGTTCAAAAATACGATGCAAAAAATTTCCGTGACTGCGAGCATCCGGACGCAGGCGTAATTCTTCCTGCAAACCTAAGACATAACGGAGGAAATAACTGTATTCATTGCGGTAAAACTCCGTCAAACCAGAGGTAGACAGGTAAAACTCTTTGTCAGCTGGATAGAGAGCCTGCAAGGTCTCTTTCTCTAATGGTTTGCTGCTTGGACTAGTTGGGATAGCTGGATTTGTAAGACCTTTTTGATCAAGTTTTTTCCCCATCACACGCGCTAGAACCTTGACAAAGGTCAAATCTTGCTCAGTATCACTCGTCTCGCCCTGCTGGTGATAGGCAACCAGACTGGACAAAAGACTGTGATATGATCCCATATCTTCCTTAGACAGTCCTTTGTGATTTATCCTCTTCTCTTTCCGACTAAATCCCAAATGGACCAGCTCTTGAAGATAGGCTGATTCTTTACTCTCATTTTCATTGAGGAGACTTGGTGCTGACAACACCAATTGTTTACGGGCAGCATTAACTAAGGAAAGCATGGTGTAGCGATTTTTCTTGAGGTTTTCACTGCTTGCAATCAGTAATTGCGCTCCCTCTTCAGTCACTTCATTTAGGCTTTGCCTTTCTTCATCTGTTAAAAGGCTGGTATTTTGCGCGATTTTTGGTAAATGATCCTGAGTGAGTCCAATGGCGTAGACAAAGTCAGCAGTCAGTGGTGCAATCAAATCGTAACTCTGCACCAGAACAGTGTCCACTGTCGCTGGAATAGTGCGATACTGAGATAAAGTCATCCCAGAGTGTAGTAAAGCTAGAAAGTCTTCCAGACTAACTTGCGAACCAACAAAAACAGTTGCAAATTGTTCTAAAACATGACAGAAGGCTTTCCAAACTTCGGCTTGTCTTTCTTGCTCTAGGGCTTCCATGGTAGCTGTCAAATCTTGCATCTGCTTGCTTAAGGCAGTATTTTTTAGAAAAGTATTCCACTTTTGCAAGAGATTTTCAGCCTTTTGTTTTCGACTGGCAAATAAGGTTTCAAGTGGCTCCAAAACTCGCAGACGAATAGCATTCAAGCGTTTCAAATCAAATTTTCCATGGTGGGATTTGGTGAAGGTCTGCTGAAAGGCTGGCAAGCCATTGATGCCAAGATAGCGGAGATGTTGCTCAAAAGAATCAATATCCGCTTGGCTAAGGTCAGTATACAAACCAGTTCTGAGGAGATTAATCAAATCCTCCTGACGGAAACGGTAGCGTTTTAATCGTAAAATAGACTCCACATACTGGGTCAAGGGATGATGAGCCATAGATTCGCTTCTACCAAGATAGAATGGAATCTGGTACTGGTCAAAAATGGTCTTTAAGGACAACTGATAAGAAGCCACATCCCCCAGCAGAATTCGGAAATGCTTGTAACTCAATTCTGGATGGTCATGTAATTTCTGACGAATGCTACGGGCTACCAACTCCAACTCCTCTTTTTGCGTCAAGCAAGACCAGATTTGCAGATTCTCACGGTCATTCTCATCAACATCCAAAGTGAGTTCTGAAAAGTCATAAGAAGACTCCAGCAAACGAGAGGCCTTGTCAAAGCTATCCATCTTCTCATGAGTCTGAGAACAATCCTGAGCAGGTGTTTGGTATTTTACCCCCAAATGATGGAGGAATTCCACACTGGCTTGGTAGAGATTTCCTTCAGTGAACGGACTGGTATAGGCCTTCTTGCTTGCATAAGCACCAATGACAATCTCAACACCTTTACGGTGAAGCAGATCCACCACATGCTCCTCCTCGGCGGAAAAACGGGTAAAACCGTCGATAACCAAGGCAAGTTGACTGAAATCACTACTTACCTTGCTATTCTCAATAGCCTCAATCAAATGGGACAACTGACTTCCCTGAGCCAACCGGTTTTGATTGAGAGAGGCAGTTACTTTCTCGAAAATCAAGAGTAAGTCTGCTCGCTTGTCCTCATCGATCAAACTTTCCAAGTCCAAAAAGCTCATCTGAGCAGTCGTCATCTCATGATAAAGTTCAATCAACTGCTGGATAAATTGAGGATCCTGCTTAATTGCACCATAAACTCGTAATCCTTTAGGATCAAGTTCAGCAAGACATTTATAAAAAGCCATTCCAAGACCGATGTCATCAAGACTGGTCTTGGTAGGCAAGTCATTTAAAACCAGGTAACGAGCCATCTGAGCAAAGCGCGTGACGGTAATCGCAAAAGAAGCCTGCTGGGACAAGCATTCCAGCACGGCACGTTCCTTTTCAAAAGAAAGAGAGTTGGGGGCAACGTAGAAGACCCGCTTGCCAGCAGCAACCAGCTCTTCCGCCTCTCTGGTTAGGATTTCTGTCAAAGAAGTCCGAATATCAGTATAAAGTAATTTCATCTCTGCCTCGTTTGGTTTATCAAAGTTTCTTACTCTATTATAGCAAAGTTCGCTTCACAGTCCAAATCCAAAATTCTTGTTGACAATCATTTAACTAGCAAATCAAGCAAGCTTCATCATCCACTTTCATATGCTGAAAGATATATAGGAAAAAGTCTTTGGAAACTTCAAAATGCCCATAACGAAGCCTAGAAGTATAGTCTTTCCATTCAGGATGTTGTCTGGCTATTTCTATGGAGCAATCTTTGACTGGTAGATAATACTCGACATTTCGTCTAAAGGGAAAGAATCCTTCAAATTGCTCTACTTGATAGGCCTTGTCGTCTATAATTTTACCTACGGCCACAAAAGCCTGTAACTTATCTTGACCGTTCATATCGTATTTCGGACTATAGTATAAAAGGTAGTCTCCTTTTTTCATACGGTTTAAGGGGCCACCCTTTCCATGACAGACCTGGCAAAAATTTCCTTCAACTCCTCTTAAAACATGGTTCTTCGAAACAACTCCAACCCAATATCTAGGCATTTTTATCCTCCAACTCTACTAACATGCGATTAAAACTTTCTCTATCTTCAGAAAGTTTATCAAAAAATTCTTCATCAACCTCTTCTACTAAAGGTAAAGCTTGATTGACCTTCTCCGCGCCAGAATTCGTCACTGAGACCAGTTTTGCCCGACTATCCTTTGGATGTTGATCACGTTTAATGTAGTCCTTATTTTCCAGTAGCCTAACAATCTGGGAAAGCGTCATGACATCCATACCGGTGAACCGAGCAATATCAACTTGCGTTACATATTCCTCTCTATTGCTCAGAAACAAGAGCGAGGTTAAAACGATAAATTGGGGCAAAGTGAGGCCAACCGATTTCAAGACTCTTTTTAAATTGCTTTCCCACTTGTTGTAGACTTTGATGAAAAGAAGACCTGTAGACTCTGTTTCATCATTTTTGTAAATTGAATTAAAGTGATACTTTGACATTTTTTCTCCTTAAATATTAAGTATGCATATTATATAAGAATTTATTTTGTTTTTCAAGAAAAGGAAAGTCGAATGTTACAATTCTATCAGACATTTCATAGTCTATATGCTATAATAAAAGCAAAACACCTAGAAAAGGAAGTCTTATGATTAAACTACTAGCCTTGGATATGGACGGAACTCTCCTTAACGAAGCCAAGGAAATCCCACAAACCCACATCACTGCTATTCATCAAGCTATTGAAAAAGGTGTCAAACTGGTTCTCTGTACAGGTCGCCCGCTTTTCGGTGTCCTTCCCTACTATAAAAAACTAGGACTGGACCTCCAGAATGAGTACGTCATTGTCAATAATGGTTGTTCAACCCACCAGACCAGTGACTGGGGTCTAGTTGACTGGCAAGAACTCAGTCCAGCTGACATTGAATACCTCTATGACTTAGCAGAAAAAAGCGACGTCCAGTTAACTCTTTTTGATGAGAAACATTATTTTGTCCTCGGTGGCAAGCCAAATGAAATTGTTCAAAATGATGCCAAACTTGTTTTTTCAGACTTGACTGAAATTTCCCTTGAGGAAGCGACTAGTGGCAAGTATCGGATGTTCCAAGGTATGTTTTTAGGAACAAAAGAGCAAACAGACGATTTTGAGCAGCGGTTTGCTGAGGAGCTCTGCCAACGATTTAGCGGCGTTCGTTCGCAGCCTGTCATTTATGAAGCCATGCCACTTGGAACTACTAAGGCTACTGCTCTTTCTCGACTAGCTGCGATTTTGAAGATCGAGCCCTCAGAGATTATGGCCATGGGCGATGCCAATAACGATATCGAAATGCTTCAGTTTGCAGGGCTTGGCATTGCTATGGGAAATGCCAGCGACCATGTCAAATCCCTTGCTAATGACGTTACAGCTAGCAACGAAGAAGACGGCGTTGCGCGTGCCATTGAGAAGTATATTTTATAATTGAGAAGCCCAGTTCATGTCAACTGGGTTTTGTTTCTTTTAAGAATCACAAAACTTTAGAAACTCTTTAGAATTACTTGAGCTTTCTTTGATTTCTATAGCTTATACTAAAGTTAGAAAAATAAATCAAAAGGAGAAAATCATGAAAACAGTACTCGAAATTCATGGACTGACCAAACAATTCGGCCAACAAGCTATTCTTCAAGATCTTAGTCTAACCATAAAAGAGGGAGATATTTATGGACTAATCGGAAAAAACGGAGCTGGTAAAACTACTCTTATTAAAATCATTACACAATTATTGTTTGCGGACAAAGGTATAGTTTCCCTCTTTTCTAGTCAAGAACAAAATGAGTGGACCAAGGCCTTATCTCGAGTAGGTTCAGTTATCGAATCACCTGTAGCTCATAATCACTTAACAGCCTATCAAAATCTGAAATATTATTGTATGATTCGCCATATTCCAAATGCTGATAAGGTGATTCATGAGACTTTGGACTATGTTGGCTTGTCAGATACAGGGAAAAAAGTCTTTCGTGATTTCTCACTAGGAATGAAACAAAGACTTGGCATCGCCATTGCCCTCCTATCCAAACCTGATTTCCTTATTCTTGATGAACCTATTAACGGTCTCGACCCAATTGGAATCAAAGAATTTCGTCTCATGATCCAGCGGCTCAATCAAGAAAAAGGCATAACCATCCTCATCTCTAGCCATATCTTATCAGAACTCTACCTCCTAGCTAATCGCTTTGGAATTTTGGACCAAGGTAAGATTATCCGTGAAATCAGTAAAGCTGAGTTTGAAACACTGAGTGAGGATTATATTGTGCTTAAAACAAGCGAAAAAGAAAGAGCTTGTCAGGTATTGAAAGAACAAATCCAGCTCCAGTTTAAGGTTGTAAATCCTGAAAATGAAATCCATATCTTTGGTAATGAACAAGATGTCAAACAGATTCTTAAGCAACTAACTTTGGCAGATGTTGCTATTGATGAGATATACTTTGCCCGTCAAAACCTAGAAGAATACTTCACCCAATTGGTAGAATAGGAGAAAAATCATGATACATACCATTCAAGCAGATTTTTACCGTCTTTTCCGCTCCAAAGGATTCTGGATTACAGAATTCATTCTCTTTGTACTTATGTTACTGGGTGCTACTATTGGTGCTACAGGACATCTAATGGCAGTAAATACAACACCACCAGAGACTCCTACCCATGGTTGGAATGGGATAGAAGCTCTAATCAACGCGTCTAGCAATGGTTCAAACCTCGTTTTTCTCTGCATTGTTCTAGCATGTCTCGTTCTCGGAGTTGATCTAATCGGCAAGCTCTATAAAAATAGTTTGACTGTTGGCGTTTCTCGTACAGAGTTTTTCCTTGCTAAATCCTTTGTACTAGCAAGTATCGCTCTCTTACAGCTCATCGCCAGCCTTGTGATTGCTTTTGTTCCCTCAACTCTACTAAACGGACTTGGTACGATGCCTGATGGTTTTATTACAAACCTTCTCTTAACGATTTCCCTCCAATTTCTCTGCCTCCTCGCCTGGCTTTCGATTGTTTCCTTTATTCTCTATGTGACTCACTCCTATCTTGCCGTATTTATCGGCTATCTAGTCAGCTCTATCATCCTTTCTATGCCAATGCTTATCTTTCCAAATATCGAAATTTTACGATATCTGAGCTTAAATTTTGCCTATGCCATGACTACTAATAGTCAAGCTATTCTCTATACCATCACGGTTTGCATCGCTATCATACTTTTCTTCTCTCTCAGTGGACTGACTGTTTTCAAGAAGAAAAGTTTATAAAAAGAACCTCCTCTAGGATATAGAGGAAATTTCTTCTGTTAAAAGTAAATAAAGACCGAAAACCATTCTCCATCAGTGGCTAGCTTCATTTCCGCTCCAAGAAGATGAACTAATTCCTCGGTAATATAGAGACCTAAACCAGAGGATTCTTCGGTATCTGACATATTTTCAGAATAAAAACGATTACTGAGATTGTCTATATTCTTGATAGGTTTTTTGACAAGATTATCGATTTCTAAAACAAGCCTATTTTCTTCCTTTTTCAAAGAAAGTCGAGCTTGCTCCTTGCCGTGCTTGAGAACATTTCCAAGGAGGTTTTGTATAATTCGATCCAGCAAGTCCTCATCAGTTGTCGTTTTCAATCCTGGTTCAACGTTAAAATCAAGAACAATCTGTGATGACTGAAAAACGTCGTAATAAGCTAAAGTCTTTTTCGTTATAAAAGTTGATAAATCAAGTTCTTCCAGTTTCGGTTTAACTGCTCCTTCCATCAAATGACGGTATTCAAGGAGAGCCTCCAAACGTTTTGAAACCAAATCAAGGTGATGGGCTATTTTATTTAAGGTTTCTGAACTATTATCGGGGTGTTTTATTAGTTGCTGAGTATATCCTGAAGCGATTGTCAAAGGTGTCCGAATATCATGAGCGATGTTACTGATTGCCATATCTAGGGTGCGTTTTTCACGCTTCATGATTAGCTGATTTTGCTCCACTTCTTGAAATAGATTCTCAATTTGGTTATGTAAACTCAAAATGGTTTTTGAAAAGAAATTTACCCCGATTCTCTTCATGCTACTAGAGCGAATCTTTTCTTCCATTTGTCTGCTTAAATCTCTAATTGCTATATGATAGCGAATCAAAGAAATGGCTAGAATGATGTTGATAAGGAGCAACAGAGATATCAAAATATGAATCATTACTTGTCTCCTTTTAATCGAACACCAACTCCCCAAATGGTTTCGATGTACTCGTGATTTGGATCCAGTTGATGCAGTTTTTTACGGAGATTGCTTAGATGGGTGTTGAGCGTATTGTCTCCAGGCAAGTAACTTTCTTCCCAAACCAATTCATAGAGTTCTTCTTTTGTGAAGATCTTTTTAGGATGCTGGAGCAACATTTGGAGAATCTGGCACTCTTTCTTTGCAAGGCGAATGGTTTCAGTAGAATTGCTTATTTCAAAACTATCCGCATCAAACTGGATATTTTTAAAATTTTGTACGAGGTTATCAATTTCTCTTCGATCTTCTGACTGATGTTCACCACTTTGGCGTAATTGCACGGTGACTCTGGCAAAGACTTCGTCCAAATCAAAAGGTTTTACTACATAATCATTGGCACCATCTAAGAGATATTGGCTGATAAGCTTTTTATCACCCAAAGCAGTAAGCATGATGACCGGAGTCTGACTAGTTTGTCGAATAGCTTGCAAGACTTGGTCGCCATTTTTCCCAGGGAGCATGATATCTAGCAAGACGAGATCAATGCCACCTTTGTCAAATTGCATTATACCTTCTGTCCCAGAAAATGCTTGAATCACCTCGTGTTCCTCTGCAAGAAGGGTTCTCAAAATTCCCTGGATTTCATTATTATCTTCAATTACAAGTATGCTCGCCATAAACCTCGTCCTTTCTAAAACTATTATAACATGTTTTGCTAGGAATTCCAGATACAGAAAAGCTCCTCGCATAAAAAGTGCGAGAAAGCCAAGGCTCAGGCGATTGTCACAAGTCACGGGAGAATTGTTTCTTTGGATATTGCGCTGAACTATTGCCACGATATGGAAGTCTTCAAAAAGTGTCGCAGAAATAAAAGTAAAACGTTTAAAATATTTTCAACAACCTATCGAAATCGACGCAAACGGTTCGTGGTTTTACTGATTTCTATGTTGCTTTTAATGTTTTGACAATAGCAGGATTTGTAGTGAAGTTTGTTAAAAGTAGAGTTGTATAAAATCAAAAATATATAATTGTTTTTTAAGAACTTAATCGACTCCTAGTAACTCTAAAAAGCTTGTAACCTAGTCTTCAAAGTAAAATATAAGCCTTAAAAATATTATATTTCCTATCTTATCTTTTTTTGATATAATTGAGTAAATAATATAAATATAG
>NZ_RJPH01000011.1:0-59359 GCF_003944205.1 Streptococcus oralis subsp. dentisani | reverse complement strand
CTTTTCTATGTTATAATGGAAGCGATTATATGCGAGGTAAAAAATGGCACATTTATTAGAAAAAACAAGAAAAATTACATCAATTTTAAAACGCTCAGAAGAGCAGATGCAGGATGAACTTCCATACAATGCCATTACACGTCAACTAGCAGACATTATTGATTGCAATGCCTGTATTGTCAATAGCAAGGGCCGTCTTTTGGGCTACTTTATGCGCTATAAAACTAATACAGACCGTGTAGAGCAGTTTTTCCAAACCAAGACGTTCCCAGATGACTATGTACAAGGGGCAAACATGATCTATGATACAGAAGCCAATCTTCCTGTTGAACATGATTTGACTATTTTTCCTGTAGAGAGCCGTGCGGATTTTCCAGATGGTTTGACAACCATTGCTCCCATTCATGTATCAGGGATTCGACTAGGTTCCTTGATTATTTGGCGTAATGACAAGAAATTTGAAGATGAGGATTTGATTCTTGTTGAGATTGCGAGCACGGTTGTGGGGATTCAACTCTTGAACTTCCAACGTGAAGAAGACGAGAAAAATATCCGCCGTCGTACGGCTGTTACTATGGCGGTTAATACCCTCTCTTACTCAGAACTTCGTGCTGTTTCAGCTATTTTAGCTGAGTTGGATGGAAATGAAGGGCAGCTGACTGCATCAGTTATTGCAGATCGTATCGGTATTACGCGCTCAGTGATCGTCAATGCTCTCCGTAAGCTAGAGTCGGCAGGAATTATTGAAAGCCGTTCACTAGGAATGAAGGGAACCTATCTCAAAGTATTGATTTCAGATATCTTTGAGGAAGTGAAAAAGAGGGACTACTAATGGCAAAGGCTTTAATCTCAATTGACTATACAGAGGATTTCGTAGCAGACCATGGAAAGCTAACTGCTGGAGCGCCTGCTCAAGCCATATCAGAAGCAATCAATCGCGTAACCAGACTGGCTTTTGAACGTGGGTATTATGTCTTTTTTACCATTGATGCTCATGAGGAGAAGGATACATTCCACCCAGAAAGCAAGCTCTTTCCACCACACAACATCATCGGAACTAGTGGGCGTAAACTTTATGGCCCCCTAGCTGACTTTTATGCTGAGCATGAGGCGGATAGTCGTGTCTTTTGGATGGACAAGCGTCACTATTCAGCATTTTCAGGTACGGACCTAGATATCCGCTTGCGAGAACGTCGAGTTGATACAGTCATCTTAACTGGTGTTTTGACAGATATTTGTGTTCTCCATACGGCTATTGATGCTTATAATTTAGGTTATCAAATCGAGGTTGTCAAGCCTGCGGTTGCTTCCATCTGGCCAGAAAATCATCAGTTTGCTCTTGGACATTTTAAGAACACTCTGGGAGCCAAATTGTTGGATGAAAATTTGGCTGAAATTAAAGAATGATTCCCTTGGAAAAATGAAAAAAATCTGAAAAAAGTGTTGACAAAGATTTTGAAAGTTGATATACTAGTAAAGTAATCGACGCGGGGATGGCGGAATTGGCAGACGCGCAGGACTAAGGATCCTGTGACCGCTTTAGGTCGTGAGGGTTCAAGTCCCTCTCTCCGCATAGGATAAGAGTTAGCTTTAGCTAGCTCTTTTTGTTTTCAAAAAGAGGGCTAGAAGAGGTATTTTGGATATCGGAAGGTATTGGCATCAAGAACTATCATTTATGGCATGGAGTCGGTTTTTGATTGGTAAAACGTGTTCTATATGAAGAAAGTTGGCAGTTGCTAGCTTTCTTTATTTTTTCAAAAAATAAATCAAAAAATTTTTTTGATTTCATAAACATTTCATATTTGGATTTTATAATAGTCTTACAAATATGGAGGTGACAAATGAATCCAATCCAAAGAGCTTGGGCTTATGTCAGCAGAAAACGACTGAGAAGTTTTATTTTATTTCTGATTTTATTGGTCCTATTGGCCGGAATTTCAGCCTGTTTGACTCTGATGAAGTCCAACAAAACAGTAGAAAGTAATCTTTACAAATCACTCAACACATCTTTTTCTATCAAAAAGATAGAGAATGGTCAGACTTTCAAGTTGTCAGACCTAGCATCCGTGAGCAAGATTAAGGGACTGGAAAATATCTCTCCTGAACTTGAGACGGTCGCAAAACTGAAAGACAAGGAAGCAGTGAGTGGTGAGCAGAGCGTAGAGCGAGATGATTTGTCAGCTGCGGACAAGAATTTGGTTAGCTTAACGGCTCTTGAAGATTCAGCCAAGGATGTTACCTTTACCAGCTCGGCTTTCAACCTAAAAGAAGGTCGACACCTTCAAAAAGGAGATTCCAAGAAAATCCTCATCCACGAAGAGTTGGCTAAGAAGAACGGTCTTTCGCTTCATGACAAGATTCGTTTGGATGCTGGGCAGTCCGAAGCTGGAAAAGGACAAACCGTTGAGTTTGAGATTGTCGGAATCTTTTCTGGTAAAAAACAAGAAAAATTCACAGGCTTATCTTCTGACTTCAGTGAAAACCAGGTCTTTACAGACTATGAAAGTAGCCAAACTCTTTTGGGAAATAGTGAACCGCAAGTCAGTGCAGCGCGCTTCTATGTAGAAAATCCTAAGGAAATGGATGGACTCATGAAGCAGGTGGAAAACTTGGCCTTGGAAAGTCAAGGCTACCAAGTCGAGAAGGAAAACAAGGCCTTTGAACAAATCAAGGACTCAGTAGCAACCTTCCAAACCTTCCTCACCATCTTCCTTTATGGGATGTTGATAGCAGGAGCTGGAGCCTTAATTTTAGTCTTGTCTCTATGGTTGAGAGAAAGGGTCTACGAAGTAGGGATTTTACTGGCACTTGGAAAAGGCAAGAGTTTGATCTTCCTACAATTCTGTTTAGAGGTAGTTTTGGTATCTCTCGGAGCTTTGCTTCCATCCTTTATCGCTGGAAATGCCATTACATCCTATCTGCTCCAAACTGTCCTAGCCAGTGGAGATCAGACAAGCTTACAGGACACGCTGGCAAAAGCAAGCGGTCTATCAACCAGTCTCCTATCCTTTGCAGAATCCTATGTCTTTCTGCTCTTGATTGGTTGCTTGTCTGTAGCCCTTTGTTTCCTATTCTTATTTAGAAAATCACCTAAGGAAATTTTATCATCTATTAGTTAATACTCTTCGAAAATCAAATTCAAACCGCGTCAGCTTTATCTGCAACCTCAAAGCTGTGCTTTGAGCAACCTGCAGCTAGCTTCCTAGTTTGCTCTTTGATTTTCATTGAGTATAAGAAGGAGAAATCATGACTTTATTACAATTGCAAGATGTTACCTACCGTTATAAGAACACTGCTGAGGCAGTTTTATATCAGATCAAGTATAATTTTGAACCCGGGAAATTTTATAGTATCATTGGTGAGTCAGGAGCAGGAAAATCCACTCTCTTGTCTCTGCTTGCTGGTCTAGATAGTCCTGTCGAAGGATCAATCCTCTTTGAAGGAAATGATATTCGCGAAAAAGGCTATTCTTACCATCGCATGCACCATATTTCTCTGGTCTTTCAAAATTATAATTTGATTGATTACCTTTCTCCACTGGAAAATATCCGCTTGGTCAACAAAAAGGCAAGCAAGGATACACTTCTAGAGCTTGGTTTGGATGAAAGTCAGATCAAGCGGAATGTTCTCCAGTTATCAGGTGGTCAACAACAACGTGTTGCCATCGCTCGCAGTTTGGTATCAGAAGCTCCAGTTATTCTAGCTGATGAGCCAACAGGAAATCTGGACCCTAAAACTGCTGGAGATATTATCGAACTGCTCAAATCACTTGCCGAGAAAACAGGTAAATGTGTCATCGTTGTTACGCACAGTAAAGAAGTGGCACAAGCGTCAGATATTACACTTGAATTGAAGGACAAGAAACTGACTGAAACTCGCAATACTACAAAATAAGATGAGCTTGTTTTGATAGAATTATTAAATCTAGAAAGGGAACCTATGTTACACAACGCATTTGCCTATGTTACAAGGAAGTTTTTCAAATCGATTGTTATCTTCCTGATTATTCTCCTCATGGCGAGCTTGAGTTTGGTCGGCTTGTCGATCAAGGGAGCTACTGCCAAGGCTTCTCAGGAGACCTTTAAAAATATCACCAATAGTTTCTCCATGCAAATCAATCGTCGCGTCAATCAAGGAACGCCACGTGGTTCTGGGAATATCAAGGGTGAGGATATCAAAAAAATCACCGAAAACAAAGCCATTGAGTCTTATGTTAAGCGTATCAACGCTATCGGAGATTTGACTGGATATGAACTCATCGAAACGCCAGAAACCAAGAAAAATCTCACTGCAGACCGTGCCAAACGGTTTGGCAGCAGTTTGATGATTACAGGTGTCAATGACTCCTCTAAAGAAGATAAGTTTGTCTCTGGCTCATATAAGCTGGTTGAAGGTGAGCACCTAACCAACGACGACAAGGACAAGATTCTCATGCACAAGGACTTGGCAGCTAAACACGGTTGGAAAGTCGGAGATAAGGTCAAACTAGACTCCAATATCTACGATGCAGACAATGAAAAAGGTGCCAAGGAAACAGTCGAAGTTACAATCAAGGGACTCTTTGATGGGCACAATAAGTCTGCAGTAACCTACTCACAAGAACTCTATGAAAACACAGCTATCACAGACATTCACACTGCTGCAAAACTTTATGGATACACAGAAGATACAGCTATTTATGGGGACGCAACCTTCTTTGTAACAGCAGACAAGAACTTGGATGACGTCATGAAAGAGTTGAATGGTATCAGTGGTATCAACTGGAAGAGCTACACACTTGTGAAGAGCTCCTCTAACTACCCAGCTCTTGAGCAATCCATTTCTGGTATGTACAAGATGGCCAACCTCCTCTTCTGGGGTAGCTTGAGCTTCTCAGTCCTTCTCCTTGCCCTCTTGCTCAGTCTTTGGATTAACGCTCGCCGCAAGGAAGTGGGAATCCTCCTCTCTATCGGTCTCAAGCAGGCAAGTATCTTGGGGCAATTTATCACCGAATCGATCCTGATTGCCATCCCTGCTCTCGTTTCTGCTTACTTCCTAGCCAACTACACAGCTCGTGCCATCGGAAATACTGTTCTTGCCAATGTCACTTCAGGTGTTGCCAAGCAAGCCAGCAAGGCTGCTCAAGCCTCTAATCTTGGTGGTGGTGCAGAAGTAGACGGCTTTAGCAAGACCTTGTCGAGCCTAGATATTTCTATTCAGACATCAGACTTTATCATCGTCTTTGTCCTTGCCTTGGTTCTAGTGGTTCTCGTTATGGCGCTTGCCTCAAGCAATCTCCTCAGAAAACAACCAAAAGAGCTCTTGCTCGATAGTGAATAAAAAACTTGCTACCTATTCTCCCCTAAATGGGGTATAATATAGGTAGCATTTTTATCTATTTCATCTTGATAAGGCTTCTTCCTATCAGGATGAAACAAAAAGATTAACAAGAAATTTAAAGGAATGTAAAACGTTTTTCTATGAAAATTTTAATTGTAGAAGATGAGGAGATGATCCGTGAGGGAATTAGTGACTATTTGACAGATTGTGGCTATGAAACCATTGAGGCGGCGGACGGTCAAGAAGCTCTGGAAAAATTTTCCAGCTATGAAGTAGCTCTAGTACTGCTGGATATCCAGATGCCCAAGCTTAATGGCTTAGAAGTCCTAGCCGAGATTCGTAAAAGCAGTCAGGTTCCTGTCTTGATGCTGACCGCCTTTCAGGATGAAGAATACAAGATGAGTGCCTTTGCTTCGCTAGCAGATGGCTATCTGGAAAAACCCTTTTCCCTCTCCCTTTTAAAAGTAAGGGTGGACGCGATTTTCAAGCGCTACTACGATACAGGACGAATCTTCTCCTATAAGGATACCAAGGTGGACTTTGAGAGCTACAGTGCAAGCCTAGCAGGTCAAGAAGTGGCCATTAATGCCAAGGAGTTGGAAATTCTGGACTATCTGGTGAAAAATGAAGGCCGGGCCTTGACTCGTTCTCAGATTATCGATGCTGTCTGGAAGGCGACAGATGAGGTCCCCTTTGACCGTGTTATTGATGTCTATATCAAGGAACTGCGGAAAAAGCTAGACTTGGATTGCATCCTCACTGTGCGCAATGTTGGTTATAAATTGGAGCGAAAATGAAACGAACAGGTTTATTTACAAAGATATTTATCTATACCTTCTCGATTTTTAGCGTTCTGGTTATTTGTCTTCATTTAGCCATTTATTTTCTCTTTCCCTCAACTTATCTGAGCCATCGTCAGGAAACCATTGGCCAGAAAGCGACAGCCATTGCTCAGTCCTTGGACGGAAAAGATAGGCAAAATATCGAACAAGTGTTAGACTTGTATTCCCAGACCAGTGATATCAAAGGAGCTGTCAAGGGAGAAATGACCGAGGACAAGTTAGAAGTCAAGGACAACCTTCCTCTGGACACGGATCGCCAGACTACCTCCCTCTTTATCGAGGAGCGTGAGGTGAAAACGCAAGATGGTAGCACTATGACTCTCCAGTTTCTGTCTTCCATGGATTTGCAAAAGGAAGCAGAGCAAATCAGTCTTCAGTTTCTCCCCTATACCTTGCTGGCATCCTTTCTGATTTCCCTCTTGGTGGCCTACATCTACGCTCGGACCATTGTTGCACCGATTTTGGAAATCAAGCGGGTGACCCGTAGAATGATGGAACTAGATGCTCAAGTGCGATTACGTGTGGATTCCAAGGATGAGATAGGTGATCTCAAGGAACAAATCAATAGCCTCTACCAGCATCTTTTGACAGTTATTGCGGACTTGCATGACAAGAATGAAGCTATTCTCCAGCTGGAGAAGATGAAGGTTGAGTTCCTACGAGGGGCTTCTCATGAACTGAAAACACCTCTGGCTAGTTTGAAAATCCTAATTGAAAATATGAAAGAAAATATCGGTCGTTATAAGGATAGAGACCACTATCTGGGAGTTGCCTTGGGGATTGTGGACGACCTCAGTCACCACGTTCTCCAGATATTGTCTCTTTCTTCTGTTCAGGAATTGCGAGACGAGAAAGAAGAGGTTGACCTCCTTCAGATGACGCAAAGTCTGGTTAAGGATTATGCTTTACTCGCCAAGGATAGAGAACTTCAGGTAGACATTAGTCTAATCCATCAGCAGGCTTACATAAACCCATCTGTTATGAAACTGATATTATCGAATCTCATCAGCAATGCTATCAAGCACTCCACTCCAGGTGGCTTGGTTCATATCGGCGAGAGAGAAGGAGAACTCTTTATCGAGAATAGCTGTAGTCCTGAAGAACAGGAAAAACTGGCCCAGTCTTTTTCTGAAAATGCCAGTCGCAAGGCCAAGGGTTCGGGGATGGGACTCTTTGTGGTCAAAAGTTTATTAGAACATGAGAAATTACCTTATCATTTTGAGATGCAAGATGATCGCTTGACCTTCTTCATACGTTATCCCAAAGTCACTTAGGACTGAGAAAAAGAAAAGGTTTACATTGATTGGATGAGAAGAAATTCAATCTAAAGTATGGGAAAAACTAGCTTTTTTTGTCAAAAAGTGATAAAATGAACAATGTAAATGGGATGTCCCAAAAAATATATAGGAGGCCTGACAAATGGCAATCGTTTCAGCAGAAAAATTTGTCCAAGCAGCTCGTGACAACGGTTATGCAGTTGGTGGATTTAACACAAACAACCTTGAGTGGACTCAAGCTATCTTGCGTGCAGCAGAAGCTAAAAAAGCTCCAGTTTTGATCCAAACTTCAATGGGTGCTGCTAAATACATGGGTGGTTACAAAGTTGCTCGCAACTTGATCGCTAACCTTGTTGAATCAATGGGTATCACTGTACCAGTAGCTATCCACCTTGACCACGGTCACTACGAAGATGCACTTGAGTGTATTCAAGTTGGTTACACTTCAGTTATGTTTGACGGTTCACACCTTCCAGTTGAAGAAAACCTTGAAAAAGCTCGTAAAGTTGTAGAATTTGCTCACGCAAATGGTGTGTCAGTAGAAGCTGAAGTTGGAACTATCGGTGGTGAAGAAGACGGAATCATCGGTGATGGTGAATTGGCTCCAATCGAAGATGCTAAAGCAATGGTTGCAACTGGTATCGACTTCTTGGCAGCTGGTATCGGTAACATCCACGGTCCATACCCTGCAAACTGGAAAGGTCTTCACCTTGACCACTTGCAAAAATTGACTGAAGCTGTACCAGGATTCCCAATCGTATTGCACGGTGGTTCAGGTATCCCTGATGACCAAATCCAAGCAGCTATCAAACTTGGTGTTGCGAAAGTTAACGTTAACACTGAATGTCAAATCGCATTCGCTAACGCAACTCGTAAATTTGCTCGTGACTACGAAGCAAACGAAGCAGAATACGACAAGAAGAAACTCTTTGACCCACGTAAATTCTTGGCTGACGGTGTAAAAGCTATCCAAGCATCAGTTGAAGAACGTATCGACGTATTCGGTTCAGAAGGTAAAGCATAATCTAGCTGAACAATACAAATCAGAAACCTGCCCATGAGGGTGGGTTTTTTGTGTGGTGGAAATAAATTATTTTTCAAGTTTAGGAGATGGAATTTAATTTGATTCTAAGAAATTTTTTAATTTATGATAAAATAATATCAGGCTTTCAAAGTGAGGAGGAGAGTCATGAGTTCAGCAGATTTTATCTTTTTAGATGGTTATGAAAATGCAGAATTTGATATCCAAGCATTTTGTGCTTCGCTGAGAGATAGGTATTCAGGTGTGACTATAAGGGAAGAAAACGATCATGAAAAAGCCTATCGTCTTTTATGGGATTACCAAAGTCCCGAGGTCTCAGTTGAGGGTGCTTTGAATCGAAAAAATGATGTCTTCGTTATAAACTACTTTGATTCAAAAAATCGGTTACAAGATTATGCCGCCTATATCCTCTGGCTTCGGGAATGGTTTCCATCAGATCAGAAGGTTCTCTTTTGTGATGAGGGCTACACGAAGATATTTCCTCTTCCTCACGACATATCTACAAAGGAGATTGAAATGAAACTTCATAATGAAGGATAAAAAAGTGAATCGAATAGATTCATTATTGAATTTCAAAGTATCAGAAGGAATCATTTGAGGCGACAAAGGTCACCTTTTTGTGTACTGTTGAAGTTGATTAAAGATAGTGAAATTTTTATCGTATATGTATAGCAATGTTGCATCGTATTGGAAAGGTTTTCGTGCTATAATATTAATTAACAATAAAATTTAGTACATCAAAAATTACTAGAGATGTGGGATGTGAGGTTTAAGATGAGACAAGCAGGACAATTTGATTGGGTAGATTTTTATAAAGAATTTGCGTTTAAACTTGTGAGCTATAAAGAGAAAAGGGCAGAGCTCATTCAAAAGGTTAAGGCAATTTATCAAATGACGGGCATTTCAATGCCAACCTTGGACAAGGACAACAATATCATGGATATTGACCCTTTTACAATTTTTGGTCTATTCAATAAAGGGTTGAAAAATGAAAATCGGATTAAAATTTTGACTGCTATTGCAGAATTATTTGAATTATCTCATGATGTTCCAACTTCATTCGACAGTATTCCCGTTCTCAATAAACAGAATGCGACCTATTATCTTTTTTATACAGATAGAGGGGTTAGTGATATTGATGATTTGTGGGAGCTTTTTGTAGCGGCATTAGCTTATTCCGAAGATTCATCATCTGAAAATAAGGAGCTTCTCTCAGGCTATTTTGATAAAGTCATCAATAGAAAAAACAATGGTACTGCTAAAGTTACGATGGGCTTATATTGGATTGCCTCCAATTCGTTTTTAAATATAGATGGACCAAACAAGGAGTATATTTACGAATCTGGGAAATTACCTTTAGAATTAGTCCATAAACTCCCAAAGGTGAATTCGAAAGTTTCTGCATCAGATTATTTTTCTATTGTTGAAATACTTAAAAACTATTTAGGTAGTCCACAGTCTGAATTGAAAAACTTCAATGAATTGTCTTTTGCAGCGTGGAAGTATTCTGAACAAGTGAAAAAAGAAAAACAAGCAAAAAATGAAGTTACTGAGAGTTCAGCACCTACATACAATCTAGCATCGGAAGACACAAAAGAATTTGAAAAAGGAGATACTAGCTACGCTAGAGAAGATTTTCTAAAAGAAGTTTTTGTATCAGCAGAGGATTATGATCGATTGGCAACGATTCTTCGCCTTAAGAAGAACATCATATTGGAGGGGGCTCCGGGTGTTGGAAAAACATTTACTGCTGATCGACTAGCTTACTCACTGATGGGTGAAAAAGCGATCGATAGGGTAAAGATGGTTCAGTTTCACCAAAGTTACTCGTACGAAGACTTTATTATGGGATTTAGACCTTCTGCCAGTGGTTTTGAACTAAGAAAAGGTCCCTTCTATCAATTTTGTAAACAGGCTGAGGGCGATGAAAGCAATGATTATTTCTTTATCATTGACGAAATTAATCGAGGAAATTTGAGCAAAATATTTGGTGAATTGTTTATGCTTATCGAAATGGATAAGCGAGGAAGAGATCTACAGCTTCTTTATTCGGATGAACAATTCTCAATTCCGGAGAACTTATACATTATTGGTATGATGAATACTGCCGATCGTAGCTTAGCCATGCTAGATTTTGCCTTGAGACGAAGATTTGCATTTTTTGAGTTGAAACCAGGATTTGATTCGGATGGCTTCAAAGAATATCAATCACACTTGAAGAATGAAAAATTTGATGCATTAATAAATACTGTGAAGCATCTAAATGAAATCATCGCTTCTGATGAAAGTTTAGGAGAGGGTTTTTGCATAGGCCATAGTTATTTTTGTAATCTAATACCGAATAGTATCGACCAACAAGTTCTTTCGAGTATTGTAGAGTATGAACTGATACCTCTTTTAAAGGAGTATTGGTTTGATGAACCTAGCTTAGTTAAAGAATGGAGTGGCAATCTAAGGAGTGCGATTAAGTGATACCGATAAAGAATGTTTATTACATGCTGACTTATGCTTTTAAGGTTCTTAAGGGGCAAGGATATCAGAAACTTGCCACAGAGGAGTTTCATCATACGGCTGATTTGATGAGTGCTATCTTGGCTAAAGGAATTGCCATACAGCTTAAGAGAGGACTGGGAAAGGAATACCTTGCTCAAGTGGAAGAACTCTCTACACTAAGGGGAAAAATTGAGATTACAGAGTCAATCAAAAGTCAATGTACTCTTGGGAAGAAAATATTTTGTACTTATGAAGAGTTTTCAGTAAATAATAGGATGAACCGTATTATAAAATCAACGGTCAATCTTCTGTTGAAAGCAGATATCTCCAAGGATAGGAAGAAAGAATTGCGGAAATTGATGGTTTATTTTCGTGATGTTGAACCGATTGATTTGGAAACTGTTAACTGGAATCTGCAATACAACAAAAATAATCAATCTTATAGAATGATGATTGCCATTTGCTACTTGGTGGTAAAAGGTTTATTGCAAACAACATCAGATGGTAACATGAAGATGATGAGTTTCTTAGATGAGCGACGAATGAACAGATTGTATGAAAAATTTATCCTTGAGTATTATAAAAAACATTATCCAGAATTAAATGCGAATGCAGCACAGATACCGTGGGCGTTAGACGATGGTATCTGTGAGATGCTCCCTATCATGCAAAGTGATATTCAGCTTCAAAAAGAGAATTCTATCTTGATTATTGATGCTAAATACTATAAAAGTACAACTCAAATGAATTTTAAAAAGTATTCTCTCCACTCCAACAATCTTTATCAGATTTTTACATATGTCAAAAATAGAGAATACCAAAATCAAGAACATGGTAGCAAAGTGTCGGGAATGTTGCTCTATGCAAAGACAGATGAAGTAGTTCAACCAGATAATGTTTATCAAATGCACGGTAATCAAATCAGTGTTCAGACTTTGGACTTAAATCTTTCCTTTAAAGAAATGGCGAATCAATTGGATACCATTGTTGTATCACATTTTGGAAATGTAAAAAAGTTCCGATGAAGCAGCGGAGAGTGAATCTAGTCGTTTTCAAGATATTCGATCACTGGGATATTCTATGCTTTCTTTCTTATCCCACAAAAAACACTTGTTTTCCCTTCTTAATTACTTTATAATAGAGTGTTACTGAGGCCTTCTAATGTGATAAAGAAGACAGATTTTAGGAGATGAGAAATTGGCTTTTTGTATTTAGAGGACACGGTTTGTTGATTTCTTACTAAGGGGAGATAGATATGGCAATGATAGAAGTGGAACATCTTCAGAAAAATTTTGTGAAGACAGTAAAGGAGCCAGGCTTGAAGGGGGCTTTGCGCTCCTTTATTCATCCTGAAAAGCAGACCTTTGAAGCGGTCAAGGATTTGACCTTTGAGGTGCCCAAGGGGCAGATTCTAGGCTTTATCGGGGCCAATGGAGCTGGGAAGTCTACAACCATTAAAATGCTGACAGGAATTTTAAAGCCGACATCTGGTTTTTGTCGGATTAACGGCAAGATTCCGCAGGACAATCGTCAAGACTATGTCAAGGATATTGGGGTGGTCTTTGGTCAACGTACTCAGCTATGGTGGGATTTGGCTCTGCAAGAGACCTACACGGTCTTGAAAGAGATTTACGATGTGCCGGACTCGCTCTTCCACAAGCGCATGGACTTTTTGAATGAGGTCTTGGATTTAAAGGAATTTATCAAGGATCCCGTTCGGACTCTTTCACTGGGACAACGGATGCGGGCGGACATTGCGGCTTCTTTACTCCACAATCCCAAAGTTCTCTTTTTAGATGAGCCGACCATTGGTTTGGACGTTTCGGTCAAGGATAACATTCGTCGGGCCATCACTCAGATCAATCAAGAGGAAGAAACAACCATCCTCTTGACCACTCACGACCTTAGTGATATTGAGCAACTCTGTGATCGGATTTTTATGATTGACAAGGGGCAGGAGATTTTTGATGGAACGGTCAGCCAGCTCAAGGAAACCTTTGGTAAGATGAAGACACTCTCCTTTGAACTGCTACCAGGTCAAAGTCATCTCCTTTCTCACTATGAAGGCCTGCCTGATATGACCATTGATAGACAAGGAAATAGCCTTAATATTGAATTCGATAGTTCCCGCTACCAGTCAGCTGATATTATCAAGCAAACCTTGTCTGATTTTGAGATCCGCGATTTGAAGATGGTTGATACGGATATTGAGGATATTATCCGTCGCTTCTACCGAAAGGAGCTCTAAGATGGTCAAATTGTGGAGACGTTATAAACCCTTTATCAATGCAGGGATTCAGGAGTTGATTACCTATCGAGTCAACTTTATTCTCTATCGGATTGGCGATGTGATGGGGGCCTTTGTGGCTTTTTATCTTTGGAAGGCGGTCTTTGATTCCTCGCAGGAGTCCTTGATTCAGGGCTTCAGTATGGCGGACATCACCCTCTACATCATCATGAGTTTTGTGACCAATCTTTTGACTAGGTCGGATTCTTCCTTTATGATAGGAGAGGAGGTCAAGGACGGATCGATCATTATGCGCTTGCTGAGACCAGTGCATTTTGCGGCTTCTTACCTCTTTACGGAGCTTGGGTCCAAGTGGTTGATTTTTATCTCTGTTGGACTGCCATTTTTAAGTGTCATTGTGTTGATGAAAATCTTATCTGGGCAAGGTATTGTAGAAGTGTTGGGATTAACTATCCTTTATCTCTTTAGCTTGATGCTGGCCTACCTGATTAACTTTTTCTTTAATATCTGCTTTGGGTTTTCAGCCTTTGTGTTTAAAAATCTTTGGGGTTCCAATCTACTCAAGACTTCCATAGTGGCCTTTATGTCTGGAAGTCTGATTCCCTTGGCTTTCTTTCCAAAGCTTGTTTCAGATATTCTCTCCTTCTTGCCTTTCTCATCCTTGATCTACACTCCGGTCATGATCATTGTTGGGAAATACGATGCTAGTCAGATTCTTCAGGCCATCTTGCTACAGTTTTTCTGGCTCTTAGTGATGGTGGGCTTGTCTCAGTTGATTTGGAAACGAGTCCAGTCATTTATCACTATTCAAGGAGGTTAGTATGAAAAAATATCAACGCATGCATCTGATTTTTATCAGACAATACATCAAGCAAATCATGGAGTACAAGGTTGATTTTGTGGTTGGTGTCCTTGGAGTTTTTCTGACTCAAGGCCTGAACCTCTTGTTTCTCAATGTCATCTTTCAACACATTCCATCCTTAGAAGGCTGGACCTTCCAAGAGATTGCCTTTATCTATGGATTTTCCTTAATTCCCAAGGGACTGGACCATCTCTTTTTTGATAATCTTTGGGCACTGGGACAACGCTTAGTCCGAAAGGGAGAGTTTGACAAGTATCTAACTCGTCCTATCAATCCGCTCTTCCATATCCTAGTCGAGACCTTTCAGATTGATGCCTTGGGTGAACTATTGGTCGGTGGCATTTTACTAGGGACAACAGTATCAAGTATTGCTTGGACTCTTCCCAAATTCTTGCTTTTCCTAGTCTGCATTCCTTTTGCGACCTTGATTTATACTTCCTTGAAAATCGCGACTGCCAGTATCGCCTTTTGGACCAAGCAGTCAGGCGCCATGATTTACATTTTCTATATGTTTAATGACTTTGCCAAGTATCCGATTTCTATTTACAATTCGCTTCTTCGTTGGTTGATTAGCTTTATCGTGCCTTTCGCCTTTACGGCCTACTATCCTGCCAGCTATTTCTTGCAGGACAAAGACGGGCTCTTTAACATCGGTGGTTTGATGTTGATTTCCCTTGTCTTCTTTGTCATTTCTTTGAAACTCTGGGACAGGGGCTTGGACGCTTACGAAAGTGCGGGTTCTTAAGATATAAAATAGGATGAGAGTTAAAAATTAAATATGTTACAAACAACCGTTGAAAATTATTGCGGTTGTTTTTGCATGTTTATTAAGGCATAAATTCTGTCCATACCCCTTTTTGCGATTTTGGTAGTTATTCCAGTTGATTGATAATATTTTTGATGGCACGAATGAGTTTATACTGTAGCCAGTTAACTATAAAATTTATTGACTAGACTATTTGTTAATATGGATTAAAAAAAAAATTAACCAGGGTTAATTTTTCTTGACTTAAATTTTTTTAATTGATATACTATTTTTCAGAGAGCTAACAATTATATATAAATGTACTACTCTATCCCACTAGATAATACTTAAAAAAACTTTTTATAACAAAGGCTAGCAAGGTTAAAGTTTTCTATCTATTGGGTTTAAAATAAAAAATTAAGGAATTATAATGAAAAAAAGTACGGTATTGTCATTAACTACTGCTGCAGTTATTTTAGCAGCATATGCCCCCAATGAGGTAATTTTAGCAGATGCACCTAGTTCTGAAGATGCTTTAAGAATTTCTGATAAAGAAAAAGTAGTAGCAGATGCACCTAGTTCTGAAGATGCTTTAAGAATTTCTGATAAAGAAAAAGTAGTAGCAGATAAAGAAACAGAAAACAATGAACAATCTGAAGAACTTCATAATGTTATAGAAACTTCAAAGGATATTGAGGAGAAGAAGACAACAGTTATTGAGGAAAAAGAGGTTGTTAGTAGAAAGTCTGAGATAGACAAAAAAACTAGTAACGAAGGAGCAAGTATCAAAGAAGACTCCAAGCAACCCAAAGGAGATGATGCGGACTCATTTGTAAATAAAGATACAGAAAATCCGAAAAAAGAAGATAAACTTGTCTATATTGCTGAATTTAAAGATAAAGAATCTGGAGAAAAAGCAATCAAGGAACTATCCAATCTTAAGGATACAAAAGTTTTATATACCTATAATACGATTTTTAATGGCGCTGCCATTGAAACAACTCCAGATAATTTGGACAAAATTAAACAAATAGAAGGTGTTTCGTCGGTTGAACGATCACAAAAAGTCCAACCAATGATGAATCATGCCAGAAAGGAAATTGGAGTTGAGGAAGCTATTGATTACCTAAAGTCTATTAATGCTCCATTTGGGAAAAATTTTGATGGTAGAGGTATGGTCATTTCAAATATCGATACTGGAACAGATTATAGGCATAAGGCTATGAGGATCGATGATGATGCCAAAGACTCGATGAAATTTAAAAAAGAAGACTTAAAAGGCACTGATAAAAATTATTGGTTGAGTGATAAAATCCCTCATGCGTTCAATTATTATAATGGTGGTAAAATCACTGTAGAAAAATATGATGATGGAAGGGATTATTTTGACCCACATGGGATGCATATTGCAGGGATTCTTGCTGGAAATGATACTGAAAAAGACATCAAGAACTTTAATGGCATAGATGGAATTGCGCCTAATGCACAAATTTTCTCTTATAAAATGTACTCTGACGCAGGATCTGGGTTTGCGGGTGATGAAACAATGTTTCATGCTATTGAAGATTCGATCAAACACAATGTCGATGTTGTTTCGGTATCATCTGGTTTTACAGGAACAGGTCTTGTAGGTGAGAAATATTGGGAGGCTATTAGAGCATTAAGAAAAGCAGGAATCCCAATGGTTGTTGCTACAGGTAACTTTGCGACTTCTGCTTCAAGTTCTTCTTGGGATTTAGTAGCCAATAATAATCTGAAAATGACAGATACTGGAAATGTAACACGAACTGCCGCACATGAAGATGCGATAGCGGTCGCTTCTGCTAAAAATCAAACCATTGAGTTTGATAAGGTTAACATTGGAGGACAAAGTTTTAAATACAGAAATATAGGAGCTTTTTTCGATAAAAATAAAATCCTAACAAATGAGGATGGGTCAAAAACTCCAAATAAATTAAAATTTGTATATATAGGCAAAGGTCAAGACCAAGATTTGATAGGATTGGATCTTAAGGGCAAAATTGCAGTAATGGATAGAATTTATACCAAGGATTTAAAAGATGCTTTTAAAAGAGCTATGGATAAAGGCGCACGTGCCATTATGGTTGTAAATACTGTAAATTACTACAATAGAGATAATTGGACAGACCTTCCAGCTATGGGATATGAAGCGGATGAAGGGACTAAAAGTCAAGTATTTTCAATTTCAGGAGATGATGGTGTAAAATTATGGAACATGATTAACCCTGATAAAAAAACTGAAGTCAAAAGAAATAATAAGGAAGATTTTAAAGATAACTTAGAACAATACTATCCAATTGATATGGAAAGCTATAATTCTAATAAACCGAATGTAGGTGATGAAAAAGAAATTGACTTTAAATTTGCACCTGACACAGACAAAGAACTTTATAAAGAAGATATTATCGTTCCAGCAGGGTCTACATCTTGGGGGCCAAGAACAGACTTGCTTTTAAAACCGGATGTTTCAGCACCTGGTAAAAATATTAAATCCACTCTAAATGTTATCAATGGTAAATCCACTTATGGTTATATGTCAGGAACTAGTATGGCAACTCCAATCGTAGCAGCTTCTACTGTTTTGATTCGACCAAAATTAAAGGAATTGCTTGAAAGACCTGTCTTGAAAAATCTTAAGGGAGATGACAAAATAGACCTTACAAGTCTTACAAAAATAGCTCTACAAAATACTGCAAGACCTATGATGGATGCAACCTCTTGGAAAGAAAAGAGTCAATACTTTGCATCACCTAGACAGCAGGGAGCGGGGCTAATTAATGTTGCCAACGCTTTGAGAAATGAAGTTGTAGCAACTTTCAAAAATACAGATTCTAAAGGTTTGGTAAATTCATATGGTTCCATTTCTCTTAAAGAAATAAAAGGTGATAAAAAATACTTTACAATTAAGCTTCACAATACCTCAAACAGACCTTTAACCTTTAAAGTTTCTGCATCAACTGTAACTACAGATGCTCTAACTGATAGGCTAAAACTCGATGAAACATATAAAGATGAAAAATCTCCGGACGGGAAGCAAATTGTTCCAGAAATTCACCCAGAAAAAGTCAAAGGAGCAAATATCACATTTGAGCATGATACTTTCACTATAGGTCCAAATTCCAGCTTTGATTTAAATGCGGTTATAAATGTTGGAGAAGCTAAAAACAAAAATAAATTTGTAGAATCATTTATTCATTTTGAGTCAGTGGAAGAAATGGAAGCTCTAAACTCCAACGGTAAGAAAAGAAACTTCCAACCTTCTTTGTCGATGCCTCTAATGGGATTTGCTGGGAATTGGAACCACGAACCAATCCTTGATAAATGGGCCTGGGAAGAAGGATCAAAATCAAAAGCAATGGAAGGTTATGATGATGATGGTAAACCAAAAATTCCAGGTACCTTGAATAAGGGGATTGGTGGAGAACATGGTATAGATAAATTTAATCCAGCAGGAGTTATCCAAAATAGAAAAGATAAAAATACAACATCCCTAGATCAAAATCCAGAATTATTTGCTTTCAATAACGAAGGAATCAACGCACCTTCATCAAGTGGCTCTAATATTGCTAAAATCTATCCTTTAGATTCAAATGGAAATCCTCAAGATGCTCAACTTGAGAGAGGATTAACGCCTTCTCCACTTGTATTAAGAAGTGCAGAAGAAGGGGTGATTTCAATAGTAAATACAAATAAAGAAGGAGAAAATCAAAAAGACTTAAAAGTCATTTCGAGAGAACACTTTATTAAAGGAATTTTAAACTCTAAAAGAAATGATGCAAAGGGAATCAAATCATCTAAACTAAAAGTTTGGGGTGACTTGAAATGGGATGGACTCATTTATAACCCTAGAGGTAGAGAAGAAAATGCCCCAGAAAGTAATGACAAAAAAGATCCTGCTACTAAGATACGAGGACAATTTGAACCGATTGCGGAAGGCCAATATTTCTATAAATTTAAATATAGATTAACCAAAGATTACCCATGGCAGGTTTCCTATATTCCTGTAAAAATTGATAACACACCTCCAAAGATTGTTTCAATTGATTTTTCAAACCCTGGAAAAATTAAGTTAATTACAAAGGATACTTATCACAAGGTCAAAGAGCAATACAAGAATGAAACGCTATTTGCGAGAGATCAAAAAGAACATCCTGAAAAATTTGACGAGATTGCCAACGAAGTTTGGTATGCTGGGGCCGCTCTTGTTAATGAAGATGGAGAGGTTGAGAAAAATCTTGAGGTCACTTATGCAGGTGAGGGTCAAGGACGAAATAGGAAACTTGACAAAGATGGAAATACCATTTATGAAATTAAAGGTGCAGGAGATTTAAGAGGCAAAATCATTGAAGTGATTGCATTAGACGGTTCTAGCAATTTCACAAAGATTCATAGAATTAAATTTGCTGATCATGCTGATGAAAAGGGGATGATTTCCTATTATCTAGTAGATCCTGATCAAGATTCATCTAAATACCAAAAGCTTGGCGAGATTCCCGAATCTAAATTTAAAAATTTAGAAAATAGAAAAGAGGATAGTCTTAAAAAAGATACAACGGAAGTAGAACATCATCAAGAAAATGAAGAGGCTACCGAAGAAAAATCTAGCTTGACTATTCATAAAACTATTTCAACAATTAGAGATTTTGAAAGTAAAGACTTAAAGAAACTCATTAAAAAGAAATTCAGAGAAGTTGATGACTTTACAAGTGAAACTGGTAAGAGAATAGAGGAATACGATTATAAATACGATGATAAGGGAAATATCATTGCTTATGACGATGGTAGTGCCTTACAATATGAAACTGAAAAACTTGATGAAATCAAATCAAAAATTTATGGCATTCTAAACCCGTCTAAAGATGGACACTTTGAAATTCTTGGAAAGATCAGTAATGTTTCTAAAAATGCCAAGGTATATTATGGCAATAATTATAAATCGATAGAAATCAAAACGACCAAGTATGATTCCCACTCAAAAACGATGACATTTGATTTATACGCTAATATTAATGATATTGTGGATGGATTAGCTTTTGCAGGAGATATGAGGTTTTTTGTCAAAGATGATGGTCGGATAAAAGCTGAAACTAAAATTAGAATGCCTGAAAAAATTAAAGAAACTAAATCAGAATATCCGTATGCATCAAGTTATGGGAATGTAATAGAATTAGGAGAAGGAGATCTTTCAAAAAATAAACCAAACAATTTAACGGACATGGAATCTGGTAAAATCTATTCTGATTCAGAAAAACAACAATATCTGTTAAAGGATAACATCATTCTAAGAAAAGGCTATGCACTAAAAGTGACTACCTATAATCCTGGGAAAACGGATATGTTAGAAGGGAATGGAGTCTATAGCAAGGAAGATATAGCAAAAATCCAAAAGGCCAATCCTAATCTAAGAGTCTTATCAGAAACAACAATTTATGCTGATAGTAGAAATGTTGAAGATGGAAGAAGTACTCAATCAGTATTAATGTCGGCTTTGGACGGCTTTAACATTGTAAGATATCAAGTGTTTACATTTAAAATGAATGATAAAGGGGAGGCAATCGATAAAGATGGCAATCTTGTGACAGATCCTTCTAAACTGGTATTATTTGGTAAGGATGGTAAAGAGTACACAGGAGAGGATAAGTCCAACATCGAAGCTATAAAAGAAGATGGCTCTACGTTATTTATTGATGCAAAACCAGTAAATCTTTCAATGGACAAGAACTACTTTAATCCATCTAAAACTAATAAAATTTATGTACGAAATCCAGAATTCTATTTAAGAGGTAAGATTTCTGATAAGGGTGGTTTTAACTGGGAGTTGAGAGTTAATGAATCGGTTGTAGATAATTATTTAATCTATGGAGATTTACACATTGATAACACTAGAGATTTTAACATTAAGCTTAATGTTAAAGACGGTGACATCATGGACTGGGGAATGAAAGACTATAAAGCAAACGGATTTCCAGATAAGGTAACAGATATGGATGGAAATGTTTATCTTCAAACTGGCTATAGCGATTTGAATGCGAAAGCGGTTGGAGTACACTATCAATTCTTATATGATAATGTAAAACCTGAAGTAAGCATTGATCCTAAGGGAAATACTAGTATCGAATATGCTAACGGAAAATCTGTAGTCTTTAACATCAATGATAAAAGAAATAATGGATTCGATGGTGAGATTCAAGAACAACATATTTATGTAAATGGAAAAGAATACAAATCATTTGATGATATTAAACAAATAACAGATAAGACACTAAACATTAAGATTGTTGTAAAAGATTTTGCAAGAAATACAACCGTAAAAGAATTCATTTTAAATAAAGACACGGGAGAGGTAAGTGAATTAAAACCTCATAGGGTAACTGTGACCATTCAAAATGGAAAAGAAATGAGTTCAACGATAGTGTCGGAAGAAGATTTTATGTTACCTGTCTATAAGGGTGAATTAGAAGAAGGCTATCAATTTGATGGTTGGGAAATTTCTGGTTTCGAAGGGAAAAAAGACGTTGGCTATGTTCTTAATCTATCAAAAGATACCTTTATAAAACCTGTATTCAAGAAAATAGAGGAGAAAAAGGAGGAGGAAAATAAACCTACTTTTGATGTATCGAAAAAGAAAGAAAAAACACAATCTGATTCAACTAATGATGTCAACAGTATTGTTTCTGATGAAAATGATAAAAACTTTGAAATTAACAAGAAAGTTTATCTAAATGAAAAAGGGAACTTAACTAATAAAAATACCAACATCAATAGTAAATCAACTATTAACAATCCTAATGAGTTGCCAAAAACCGGAACAGCAAGCGGAGCCCAGACACTATTAGCTGCCGGAATCATGTTTATAGTAGGAGCTTTTCTTGGATTGAAGAAAAAAAATAAAGATTAAGACAAAAGCTATAGAAAAAATGGTTTATGTACTGAGATTAGATAGTGAGGTGATGACATAGTTTTGTGAAAATATTGATTTATAAATATATTATTTAGATTTCTATGAAAATGGGAGATTTTAAAGAGATATATATAAAAGCCTTGTCTCAGGACAGGCTTTTTCTAATGGTGATGAAAATCTCTTGACATCTATTTTCAGAGTGCTATACTAAAAGAGTAATCGCCGATTTAGCTCAGTTGGTAGAGCAACGCACTCGTAACGCGTAGGTCACAGGTTCGATCCCTGCAATCGGCAGAATGAAGAAGCCCTAATGGGTTTCTTTTTTGTAAACACAGAAAAGGTGAAATATTTGAGATGGCTTCTGTTTAAAAAACATATCCTCGGCTTATTAAAAAATAATTACAAACGGTAGTTTATATTTTGTGGTATAATATATTGTAATATATACTTGTTTTGATACTAATCTAGAGATGTTTTTATAGTTAATTATTCTAGAAATTTTTGTTTAGATTTTCTAAAAATTATAAAAAATCATGGATAGTAACGAATGAAGTCTCGTAAGCTTGCCTGAATATAAATCAAAAAGGAGAAAATTATGAATAAGAAAGAACGGGAAAAACAATTTGAAGAGGTCAATGGACCTAAGCGGTCTGAATCAAAGTCGGCTCCAAATATAAAAATCTATATTGGCATAGCACTTGCTGCTTCAGTCACTCTCATTTTGATATGTATTTTTTCATATTCTCTGATCGGAAAGAAAGAGTCAAATCAAGCATCGTCTTCAGTTTCAACTACAGAGACAACAAGTCAAGCGTCTACAAGCCAAGGAAAAACGGATGAGACTGATAAGGATAAACAAGAGGAAATTCAAAAACTCAAGAATCAACTGGCTGATTTGGACACCAAGATTACTGAAGCAGAAGCACTTGTTAGCAAGCTAAAGAAAGAAACTGCCGTTCCAAAACTAGATATTGAAGCAATCAAAAACAATGATTTGTCTAGTTTAGAAGGCACTTGGCGTAGTCAATCTGGCAATGAATACATTATTACGAATTCTGGAGAAGTAGATGCGACTTGGTTTACAAATGATCAAAAGTACGAATCTGTAGTTGGATTAAAGGTATCAAAAGGTCAAGATAGTCGTAACCCTGAGACAGCGTCTATCAGTGCATGGGTAAAAGATTCGGTTGCTGGAGGATTTGTAGTAGTTGCTGTTCCAAGTGGAGTTGTTATGCAACCTGGTGATGATGGGAAGATTACGGATAAAAGTAATCATGCTGAGGAAAGACTTTTTTCTGGACAACAATATGAAGCGATGTTAATGAAACCAGAAGATGTTTACTATCGTGTGAAACCAGATACCAGTAAACTTGAGGAAGAAGAAAAGAACTTAGCTCAACTACAAGCTGATCGTGAAGCAATCAAATCCTCTCTAGAATCTAAGGAAAAGAAAAACTAGTTTAGAATCTAACTTTAGATTCACTTAGTTCAGAAATGTTCTTGTACTTGGTAAAATCAAGAAGCTCAAATGAGCTTCTTTTCTTTTTTTACTACTATTCAACCACTTAGACCGAGATATAGACCAGATAGACAAAAAGGCTTGTTCTTGAAAAAATCCTCTGCTATAATGATTTTTGTAAAGGGCGTGAAGGGTTAATGTCAGACAATTCAGGTTTCTAAAAAATAAAATGGAGACAAAAAAATGAAAAAATTATTGGGACTTGTATTCTTAGTAGCCGCAGCGCTAGTATTGTATTTCGGTTATGTTGGTTGGCCAAGTTTGGATGTCAACCTCTGGTCATTGATTCCAGTAGGTTTGTTCCTCTATTTCACTCTAGAAAATCTTTTGAAAAAAGACTATAAGGCTAGTCTCATGTGCTTGATTATTGCCTTTATCATTGCAAATGCTATTTTGGACCTTTTGCCAATTTCAAGCGGTTTGGTGATTGGTGCCGGTGTGCTAGCTTGTGTAGGACTTGGATACCTCTTTCCTGATAAAGATAAAAAAGAAGACAAATAGAAAAGTCTCGAGAAACCTCGAGACTTTGTTTTTATTGACCAGCGTAGTATTTTTGGATGCCTTTCACAATACCTGCGACTAGTCTATCTTGGTATCGATCATCACGAATCCGTTGATTCTCAGTGAAATTATCCATATAACCAAGCTCTAGGAGGACGGCTGGTTTGGCTGTTTCGCGTAGGACGGCAAAACTTCTTTCTAACTGACCAGCATCCTTAGCCCCTGTTTCGGCTAAGAGAGAGGAGTGGATAGCAGCAGCGAGACGCTTACTTTCACTAATGCGATCAGGATGGTTGTGCCAGTATGGATTAATCTTACTTGGATAATCAGGTTCATCGCTATAGGAGTAGGTTTGAATACCGCTCGCTTTTGAGTAGGTATTACCAGTAGCGTTGAAGTGAATACTGATAAAAATGTCAGAGTTGGTTTTGTTGACCATACGAGAACGTTCGGTAACAAAATCAACGTCAATATCACTATCACGAGAAGTGAGAACCTTGTAGCCTAGTTCTTCTAACTTAGTACGAAGCTTACGGTAAATCTGCATGTTGAGATCTTTTTCAGCAACATTGTAGTAAAAGGCGCCAGAATCTCGTCCGCCATGTCCGGGATCGAGGAAAATGGTATTGCTGTATTGACCTTTTACAAATCCACCTTCTGTTGAAACTTCAGAAATCCATTGGCCGTATTTTTGGAACAGGTGTTCCTTGCCGTCTATCTTGTAGGTTCCTGATACATAATGTCCGCTATCGTCCAAATAGTAACGAGCCTTGTAATAGTCGTCATAAATCCACTCATTTTTGGCCATATAGCCACCAGACTTGAGATAGTAGGCTCCAATCCATTCACGAGCCGCATAGGTTCCATTCGCTTTTAGATAGAACCAACTGTTGTAGGCCTTGTCAAAGATCCACTCTTTTTCAGCCATGGCTCCACTAGATTTGAGGTAGTAGCTTCCTTTCCATTTATTGGAAAGCATGACTCCATTTTGTTCAAAGGCGTACCAAGTTCCCTTGATTTTCTCCCATTTGTCTCGGCTGTATTTCCCATATTCATTAGCGTAATACCAATTTTGGTCAATCTTCACCCAGGAGTTTTCCGCCATAGCCCCGCTACTGCCGAGCAGGTAAGCACCAACGGTCGTTTTGCTGAGCATCACGCCGTTTTTGTCAAAATAATACCATGAACCATTAATTTTCTCCCATTTGTCTTGCGAGATTCTGCCAGATGGTGTGACATAATACCAATTTTGGTCAACCTTTACCCAGCCATTCTCCGCCATAGCCCCGCTTTTGGTAAGGAGATAACCATCAACGATTGTCTGAGTGAGCATGACACCATCTTTGTCAAAGTAGTACCAAACTCCTCCGATTTTTTCCCATTTTTGTTGGATGATTTTTCCAGACTCACTGGCGTAGTACCATTTACCCTCAAGAGCTACCCAGCCATTTTCTACCATGACCCCGTCTTTATTGAGAACATAGCCATCAAAAATGGTATCATTGAGTCGGTTTCCATCGTTGTCAAAATAGTACCACTTATCTTGAATTTTTTTCCATTTGAGGACAGGCTGATTGTTTTCATAGAAACGCCACTGTTTGTTTTCTTCCTGCCATCCTTCTTTTTTAGGAGCTTCTTCTTTTGCCTTGTCTTTTGGAAGTGTTGCAACCTCCTCTTCAGTTTTAGTTGAAAGATCTTTCTTATCTTCCTTAGAGTTGCTTTGTTCGGTGGTAGCAGGAGGATTAGCATTGCTTTCCTCTGCGTAGATAGGTGCTTGGGCAAATCCTGCCATTGAAAGGACAACAGCACTTGCCAATATAAACTTTTTCAACGATATTCTCCAATCATTATTTTCTAAGAAATATTATAAAATATGTCTGACGGCTTATCAACTATCAAACTGAACTTCTTCTAGTAAGTATTCGATAAAGCGTTCGCCCATCTTAGACAGGCTGGTTTTTTCATGCTGGATATAGACTAGTTCAATCGGATCGTCAATGTCCAGTGGAATAGAAACGATATTGTCTCCATTGAGGTTACTGTTCAAAATCCCTGTTGCGATCGTGTATCCGTCCAAACCAATCAAGAGGTTAAAGAGGGTGGCACGGTCACTGACTACAATGGATTTCTTGTGGTGCTCTTGTGAAAGAATCTCTTCTGAAAAGTAGAAGGAGTTGTGCGTCCCCTGATCATAACTCAGATAAGGGAAGTCTTCCAAATCAGCCAGTTTGACCTTGTCTTTTTTAGCTAGAGGGTTGGTCTTGCTGACAAAGATATGAGGCTGGGCGGTAAAGAGGTGGTGGGCCAAGAGGTGGTTGTCGTCCAGCATTTTCGTTAAAACATCACGGTTGTAACTGTTCAAAAAGAGGACACCAACCTCACTACGGAAGTTCTTGACGTCATCGATAATCTCCCAAGTCCGAGTTTCACGAAGGAAAAGCTCGTATTTTTCCATATCACTTTTCTTGAGCAGGGAGACAAAGGCATTGACTACAAAGGCGTAGTGTTGAGACGACACGCTAAAGAGTTCGCGGTGGGCGACAGGATTTTTATAGCGTTCCTCCAGAAGTTGGGTTTGCTCGACAACTTGACGAGCGTAGGAGAGAAACTCCATCCCATCACGGGTCAAGGTAATGCCCTTGGGATTGCGGATAAAGATTTCAATGCCCATTTCATTTTCCAAGTCTCGAACTGCATTAGAGAGACTGGGTTGGGTGATAAAGAGTTGCTTAGCTGCCTCATTCATAGAGCCAGTTTCGACGATTTTGATAATATAGTGTAGTTGTTGAATTCTCATGTTTTTATTGTACCACACTTGCGGAAGATTGGGCAATGAAGACGAAGAAAATAGGGGGAAAGAGCCGGTCCAGTATTGAAAAAAAGTATAAAATCTGTTAGAATGAAAGCTATGAAAACATTCTATGATGTGCAGCAATTTCTCAAACAGTTTGGCATTATTGTTTACATGGGGAAACGCTTGTATGATATTGAACTGATGAAGCTCGAACTCTCTCGGATCTATGATGCAGGTCTGATGGACAAGCTAGACTATCTAGAGGCGGAAGCTGTTCTTCGTAGAGAGCACAAGATAGAATTAGACTACATAGAGAAAAATGGAGATAAGAACTTATGACAATTTGGATTGTTTGGGGAATCGTTCTGGCGATGGCGGCATGGATGGGTTATAACTACCTTCGTATTCGTCGTGCGGCTAAGATTGTGGACAATGCAGAATTTGAAGCCTTGATTCGGAAAGGGCAGTTGATTGATGTCCGTGAACCAGCAGAATTTCACAGAAAACATATCCTCGGAGCCCGCAATATTCCTTCAAATCAGTTGAAGTCAAGCCTTGCAGCCCTTCGCAAGGATAAACCTGTCCTTCTCTACGAAAACCAACGCGGACAACGAGTGACCAATGCAGCACTTTATTTGAAGAAACAAGGTTTCTCTGAGATTTATATCCTCTCTTATGGATTGGATTCTTGGATTGGTAAGGTCAAGACTAGCTAATATTTTATTAAAAACTGTTGAATGGTAGATAAAGCTAGTATCTTAAGGTATCATCATTTATATTAAATTTAAGGAGATTTTATAATATGAATTCACAACAAAAGAAAAAACCTTCACTTATTTTAGGTATCCTATCTATTGTGCTCGGTTTGCTATCTCCAATAGTAGGTCTGGTTTTGGGTATCATAGGATTGGTCTTGGCTATTTCATATCAAAAAGAATCTGGACTGGACTATAAAACAGAAAAAATTCTCAATATTGTAGGACTTGTAGTTTCTGTCCTTAACTGGATATTAGCCATTGCAATAGTTTTTAGATAAGCAAAAACAAAAAAAGCTTCAAACATAAAGCTTTTTTTGTTTTATCGACTTATCTCTAAATAGTTTTTAATAATTTGTAACTCTTTCTGGTTCAAGGGACGGTATTGCCCTTCTGCTAGCTCTGAATCTAATGTAAAATCGCCGAACTGGACGCGTTTTAGTGCAGTCACCTTGACACTAACTGATAGAAACATCTTCTTGACCTGATGAAATTTTCCCTCTGAGATGGTGATAGAGGCACGGCTCTCGGTTGGACTTGCGGACAGAATGTCTAGTTTTGCTGGTTTACAAGTGATCCCATCTAAAAAGACGATTCCTTCCTTAAACTGCTGGATATGGTCTGACGTGAGCGGTCCGTTTACTACCACTTGATAGGATTTATCGACATGGTACTGGGGATGAAGGAGTTGAAAACCAAGCGGTCCATTGTCTGTCAAAAGCAGTAGTCCTGTCGTATCGCGGTCTAATCTGCCGACGGCATAGAGACTGTCAGACTGGATGTCAGGTGGAAGGAGGTCCATAACGGTTGGTAGTTCCTTGTCTTTATTAGCTGTGACGACACCAGCAGGTTTATGAAGCATAAGGTAGGTGTGCTCATAGCCTCGAATGATACGGCCCTGAAAAAGGAGTTCTTGTAGCCCTGTATCGATATTCTGAGCTAGGGAGCTGGCTGGACAATCGTCCACCAGGATTTCTTTTTTTAATAGAGCCTGTTTCATAGCCTTGCGACTGACCTTTTCTTGGGCTAATAATCTATCTAAACGCATACTAGCTTATCTTATCATAAGTCTCTGACTTTGAAAAGAGTTGCCTTGCTTAGAAAAGGAGAGTGAAAACATTTACACTTAGCTGAACTGTGATTTTTGAATGAGACTGTGGTATAATTGTTCAGTTAGAAATAAAAATTTAAATATTAGAGGAAATCATGACAAAATTAAGAGAAGATATCCGTAACATTGCGATTATCGCCCACGTTGACCACGGTAAAACAACCCTCGTTGACGAATTATTGAAACAATCAGAAACTCTTGATGCACGTACTGAATTAGCAGAGCGCGCTATGGACTCAAACGATATCGAAAAAGAGCGTGGAATTACCATCCTTGCTAAAAATACAGCCGTTGCCTACAACGGAACTCGCATCAATATCATGGACACACCAGGACACGCGGACTTCGGTGGAGAAGTTGAGCGTATCATGAAAATGGTTGACGGTGTTGTTTTGGTCGTAGATGCCTATGAAGGAACCATGCCCCAAACTCGTTTCGTATTGAAAAAAGCCTTGGAACAAGACCTCGTCCCAATCGTGGTTGTCAATAAAATCGATAAACCATCAGCTCGTCCAGCAGAAGTAGTGGATGAAGTATTGGAACTTTTCATTGAGCTTGGTGCAGATGATGACCAGCTTGACTTCCCAGTGGTGTATGCTTCAGCTATCAACGGAACCTCTTCCTTGTCAGATGATCCAGCTGATCAAGAAAAAACAATGGCACCAATCTTTGATACGATTATCGACCATATCCCAGCTCCAGTCGACAATTCAGATGAGCCTTTGCAGTTCCAAGTTTCACTTTTGGACTACAATGACTTCGTTGGTCGTATCGGTATCGGTCGTGTCTTCCGTGGTAGTGTAAAAGTTGGGGATCAAGTTACCCTTTCTAAACTAGATGGTACAACGAAGAACTTCCGTGTTACAAAACTCTTCGGTTTCTTTGGTTTGGAACGTCGTGAAATCCAAGAAGCCAAAGCAGGTGACTTGATTGCCGTTTCCGGTATGGAAGACATCTTTGTCGGTGAAACCATTACTCCAACAGACGCTGTTGAACCACTTCCAATCCTTCACATCGATGAACCAACACTTCAAATGACTTTCTTAGTCAACAATTCACCATTTGCTGGTAAAGAAGGTAAATGGGTGACTTCTCGTAAGGTGGAAGAACGCTTGCAGGCAGAATTGCAAACAGACGTTTCCCTTCGTGTTGACCCAACGGACTCACCAGATAAATGGACTGTTTCAGGACGTGGAGAATTGCACTTGTCAATCTTGATCGAAACCATGCGTCGTGAAGGCTATGAGCTACAAGTGTCTCGTCCAGAAGTTATCGTGAAAGAAATCGATGGTGTCAAATGTGAGCCATTTGAACGTGTTCAAATCGATACTCCAGAAGAATACCAAGGATCTGTTATCCAAAGCCTTTCTGAACGTAAGGGTGAAATGTTGGATATGATTTCAACTGGTAATGGTCAAACTCGTTTGGTCTTCCTTGTTCCAGCGCGTGGTTTGATCGGATACTCAACTGAGTTCTTGTCAATGACTCGTGGTTACGGTATCATGAACCATACCTTCGACCAATACTTGCCACTCATTCCAGGTGAAATCGGTGGACGTCACCGTGGTGCCCTTGTTTCGATCGATGCTGGTAAGGCTACAACTTATTCAATCATGTCTATCGAAGAACGTGGTACCATCTTTGTCAATCCAGGTACTGAGGTTTACGAAGGAATGATCATCGGTGAAAACTCTCGTGAGAATGACTTGACAGTGAATATCACCAAGGCTAAACAAATGACCAACGTCCGTTCAGCTACTAAGGACCAAACAGCGGTTATCAAGACACCTCGTATCTTGACCCTTGAAGAGTCTCTTGAGTTCTTGAATGACGATGAGTACATGGAAGTAACGCCTGAGTCTATCCGTTTGCGTAAGCAAATCCTCAACAAGGCAGAGCGCGAGAAAGCCAACAAAAAGAAAAAATCAGCTGAATAAGAGCTAGAAAGAGATAAAGATGGTCTATTTAATCATAGGGATACTCTTATTACTACTCTATGTATTTGCGACACCCCAAAGTATCAAAGGAACAGTCAACATCGTTATCTTGGTCTTTGTAGTTGTTGCTCTCTTGATTTTGCTGATGTTGTCCATCTTGCAAATCTTCCAATTACCGACAGAATTCTTTGTCACAATCGCCATGCTGGCTCTAGCCTACTTTAGCTTGAGAGACATTACGCTCATGCCTGTAAAAAAGGGTAAAAGAAGATAATAGAAGAGGCTGGGTAATGACTCAATTTGAGGAGAAAATCTAGCAAATTTTTCCCTGATAAAACGCATAATATCAAGGTTTTTGAATGCCTGATATTATGCGTTTTTATGATTTTTAAAACTTTTTGAGCGACCTATTAGAAAGTGGATACTCTTACAATTATTTTGGAAATAATTTAATTTCTGATTTAACGTATATTTTCTCAGAAGGGCTATTATTCCAACTTTTTCAAGGGTAGTCTTATTTTGGACCGAAAGAAAAAGATTGAAGAGATCGTCCAAAATGAACTTTTCTTCAATCTGGAGGTTCGTACCTCTTTTTTTATTTCTTTTTCCGATTTAATACGGCATTGAGTACAATGGCGAGGAGGCTTGCCACGACGATTCCGTTTGAGAAGAACATTTGGAAGGCTGTTGGCATGCTGACAAAGAGATTACTATTGTTGAGTCCGACACCTGCAGCGATGGATACAGCTGCGATAAGGAAGTTGTGTTCATTGTTAGCAAAGTCAACGCGCGCTAGGATTTGCATTCCTTGAAGGGAAACAAAACCAAACATCACCAGCATGGCACCTCCAAGGACAGGACTTGGAATGATTTGGGCGAGGGCACCAAACTTAGGAAGGAGTCCAAGGAGGATTAGGAAACCAGCTGCGTAGTAGATTGGCAGGCGAGTCTTGATACCTGACAATTTAACCAAACCAACGTTTTGTGAAAATCCTGTGTAAGGGAAGGTGTTAAAGATTCCTCCGAGAAGTACGGCCAGACCTTCTGCGCGGTAACCGTTGCGCAGGCGCGTGCTGTCGATTGGGTCATTGGTAATATCTGACAAGGCCAGATAAACACCAGTTGACTCCACCATGGAAACTGTTGCGATGATGCACATCATGACAATAGAGGAGATTTCAAAAGTCGGTACACCAAAATAGAGGGGAGTTGGGACATGGACAAGCGGTGCTGCTGCAACAGGTGAGAAATCTACCAAGCCCATGGTAGCAGCAATGGCAGTTCCAACAACCAGACCAATCAAAATGGAGATAGACTTGATAAATCCTTTGGTAAAGATGTTGATCAAGAGGATAATCAGAACAGTGATAGCAGCAAGTAGGAGACTTTGACCAGTTGGCTCTGGAACGTTATTTCCCATATTACCAATAGCGACAGGAATCAAGGTCAATCCAATTGTGGTAATGACAGAGCCCGTTACGATAGATGGGAAAAGATTGGCAACTTTTGAGAAAATGCCTGAAATCAGAACTACATAAATCCCAGAAACGATAAGGGCACCAAACATAGCACCGCTACCGTGACTTTGACCAATCATAATCAAAGGAGCGACGGATTGGAAGGCAACTCCGAGAACGACTGGTAGTCCAATCCCAAAGTATTTGTTGAGTTGGAGTTGGAGGAAGGTCGCCACCCCACACATGAAGATATCGGTAGAAATCAGGTAGGTCAATTGCTCAGCTGAATAGCCCAGAGCTGTCGCAATCATGATGGGAACTAGGATAGAACCTGAGTACATGGCTAGTAAGTGCTGCAAGCCAAGAACGGCTGCTTGCGAGTGTTTTTCTTGTTTTTGCATTAGAGATCTGCCTCCTTAAATACGACCTGACCGTTTTCAAAACGTTCCAAACGAGCGAGTGATAGAACTGGATAGCCAGCTTTCTCGAGCAAATCACGACCATCCTGAAAGGATTTTTCGATTACGATACCAATGGCTTCGACTTTTGCTCCGGCCTGTTCAATAATTTGGATCAAGCCTTTGGCAGCTTGTCCATTGGCTAGGAAATCATCGATAATCAAGACCTTGTCCTCAGGTGAGAGGAATTTTCCAGCGATGGAAACCGTGCTCGTCACCTGCTTGGTAAAGGAGTAAACCTCAGCAGTTAAGATGCCTTCGTTCATAGTGATGTTTTTAGCTTTCTTTGCGAAAATCATGGGAACATCTAAGGCTTCAGCTGTAAAAACAGCTGGGGCGATCCCTGAAGCTTCAATCGTTACAACCTTGGTAATGCCAGCAGATGCGAATTTTTCCGCAAAAACCTTACCAATCTCCCGCATCAAACGATAGTCAACTTGGTGGGTTAAAAAGGAATCTACCTTGAGGATGTTGTCACCCAAGATCTGCCCATCCTCAAGGATGCGCTCTTCTAATAATTTCATAAGACCTCCTAAAGTCTAAACTCTTTTGTGTTTTTCTATCGCCTTTATCATCTCAAAAAGGGCTAGAAAAAAGGACCTACTTAACAGATAAGCAAGCCCTCAAAATAGGTATGTCTAAAAACATACCCTCAACAGACTTACTCATTGTTAGGTGTTCCGGCACCTTGTAGAAACGTCGTGCCAATTCACGACATAAACAAGTAAAATGGTACTATTATCAAACGCAATAGCGTTAATGTCATTATTTTACACTAAATAGCTTTAGAAATCAAATATTTTATTAGTATTTTAATGAAAAAAACGAACAAAAAAGAAACCTACAACGAGATACAGTATTGTAGCCTTTTATTCTTCTATTCGCTAAATCTTAAAAAATAACCATCAGGATCCAAAACGGCAAATTCGTGAGGATAGATGTAGTGATCCCCAACACGAAATGTTCTCTTAGTCAAAGGACGATAAATAGGATAGTCAGCTTCCAGCAGTTTTTGGTGGAGCTGAGGGACATCTTCAATGCCAAAGGAAATATTGACACCGCGCCCGAAAGGATAGGTTAGTTGGGCTAATTCTTCTGTGCTGCCTTCTTCTAGCATAAGTTGGCAGTCTTCAAGCGAGAGGAAGAGAAATTTCTCCTCTGGACGCTCGTATTCGACAGAAAATCCCAGCAAGTCGCAGTAGAAGTGGCGTGACTTTTCGAGGTCAGATACTACAAATTCAGGAATGACAGCTTGATAGTCCATTAGCTTTCTCCTTAGAGTTCAATTTCCAATACAACCGGCGTATGGTCTTGACGCGCACCCGAGTCAATCATGTCAGACTTGGTCACCTTGTCAGCCACGCGGTTGCTAGTGAGCCAGTAGTCGATTCTCCAGCCTGTATTGTTGATTTTAGAAGTCTTGCTACGTTGGGCCCACCAAGTATAACGCTCTGGGACATCGCCGTGAATATGGCGGAAAGTGTCAGTAAATCCAGTTGCCAAAAGGTTGGTAAAACCAGCACGTTCCTCGTCTGTAAATCCTGGTGAACGGCGGTTGCTGGCAGGATTTGCAAGGTCGATTTCCTTGTGAGCCACGTTGTAGTCACCGGTCGCAAGGACTGGTTTTTCTTTGTCTAGTTGCGCCAAATACTCAGCGTATTTGACATCCCAGACTTGACGCTCTTCCAAGCGTTTGAGACCATCGCCAGCGTTTGGTGTGTATACTTGGGTTACGAAAAATGTATCAAATTCCAAGGTGATGATGCGGCCTTCCAAGTCCATGGTAGAAGGAGCACCGATTTCTGGGAAGCTAATCGCTGGTGTGAGTTCTTTCTTATAGAGGAACATAGTTCCAGCGTAGCCTTTGCGAGCAGGTTCTTGAGAGGAACGCCAAGTATTTTCATAACCTGGGAAGAGTTCTTCTAAAATTTCCAAGTGTTTCTTTGTAGGCCCTTTTGCAGAAAGCTTGGTTTCCTGGATAGCGATAATATCAGCATTTTCGGCTACCAAGGTTTGTAGGACTTCTTGGGACAACTTGGCACGAGCTGAGTCACTAGTTAGGGCAGCATTGAGGGAATCAATATTCCATGAGATGAGTTTCATAAAGTTACCTTTTTCATTCAGATTATAGATTTTATTATACCAAAAAAAGGTCCATTTCCCCAACGTATGGCTTGAAAAATCACTCTCTTTCGTTTATAATTAAGAATGATTTTATGAAAGGGAGTGAAAATAAATGAAATTTTACTCATATGACTATGTACTTAGCCAAATCAGTCAGCAAAATGGAATGATGATTGGCTTTGGGATTGTGCTCCTAGCTATCACAGGATTTTTTGCTTTTAAAGCCTATCGAGATAAAAAGGGGACTAAGTTTCGGGAATTGGTCATGATTTTGGCCTTGACCTTGGTGGCCATGCTTTTGGTGACAATCTCAAAATACCAGACCAATCAAGCCTCTAACAACCAATTTCAAACTTCACTTCATTTCATAGAGGTTGTTTCCAAAGACTTGGGAGTGGATAAATCAGAAGTTTATGTCAATACTTCTGCAGCCACTGATGGAGCACTTATCAAGGTAGGTTCAAATTTCTATCGTGCCATGAACGGGAGCCAACCAGACAAGTATCTTTTAGAGAAATTAGAATTGCATCAAACAGACGCTATTGAATTGGTGGAGGTAAACAAATGACACTCAATTATATGGAAATTTTAATCAAACTGGCCTTGGGTCTTTTCTCGCTTGTTTTTGTTATCAATGTGACAGGAAAGGGAAATCTGGCGCCTAACTCTGCGACAGACCAAATTCAGAACTATGTTCTCGGTGGTATTATCGGTGGGGTGATTTACAATAGTTCTATTAGCATTCTCCAGTACGCAGTGATTTTGATGATGTGGACGATTTTGGTTTTGACCCTAAAGTGGCTCAATAACAATGTTCGCTTTGTCAAACGCTTGATTGATGGGAAACCAACTCTCCTCATCAAAAATGGTCAGATTGACCCAGAAGCCTGTCGTTCAGTTGGTTTGTCTGCAGCGGAAGTAGCCCTCAAGCTTCGTAGCCAAGGGATTTTCCAGATGAAGCAGGTCAAATGCGCTGTGCAGGAGCAAAATGGCCAACTCATCGTGGTCCAAATGGGAGATGAAAATCCTAAGTATCCAGTTGTGACTGACGGTGTGATACAAGTCGATGTTTTGGAGTCGATTGGTCGTAACGAAGAGTGGTTGCTTGATAACCTCAGCAAGCAAGGGCATGACAATGTAGCCAATATCTTTATCGCTGAGTATGACAAGGGTGCGGTCACAGTCGTAACCTATGAATAAGAAAAACCTGGGGTCTTGGCCTCAGGTTTCTATTTGCAATCAGAAAGGGATTTTATGTCCATTATTCAAAAACTCTGGTGGTTTTTCAAGTTAGAAAAGCGTCGTTATCTAGTCGGGATTGTGGCTTTGGTCTTGGTTTCCGTCCTCAACCTTATTCCCCCCATGGTCATGGGGAGAGTCATTGATGCCATCACTTCGGGGCAATTAAGCCAGCAAGACCTGCTTTTGAACCTCCTTTATCTGCTTCTTGCAGTCTTTGGGATGTACTATCTGCGCTATGTTTGGCGCATGTATATCCTTGGAACTTCTTATCGTTTGGGGCAGATTATGCGGTCTCGCTTGTTTGAGCATTTTACTAAAATGTCGCCAGCCTTTTATCAGACCTATCGGACGGGGGACCTGATGGCACACGCCACCAATGATATCAATGCCCTAACTCGTCTCGCAGGTGGTGGAGTTATGTCTGCGGTGGATGCCTCTATCACGGCTCTGGTGACCTTGCTGACTATGCTTTTTAGCATTTCATGGCAGATGACCTTGGTTACCATTCTTCCCTTGCCTTTCATGGCTTATGCGACTAGTCGTCTAGGGAGAAAGACCCATAAGGCCTTTGGCGAGTCACAGGCTGCCTTTTCTGAACTCAATAACAAGGTGCAGGAGTCTGTATCGGGTATCAAAGTGACCAAGTCTTTCGGTTATCAGGCGGACGAGCTGAAGTCCTTTCAGGAAGTCAATGAATTGACCTTCCAAAAGAATCTCCAGACCATGAAATACGATAGTCTTTTTGACCCCATGGTTCTCTTGTTTGTGGGTTCGTCCTATGTCTTAACTCTTTTGGTCGGTTCCTTGATGGTTCAGGAGGGGCAGATTACAGTTGGAAATCTGGTTACCTTTATCAGCTACTTGGATATGCTGGTTTGGCCTCTTATGGCTATTGGTTTCCTCTTTAATATCACTCAGCGAGGGAAGGTTTCTTACCAACGGATTGAGGAGCTTTTATCTCAGGAATCACCTGTTCAAGACCCTGAGTTTCCTTTAGATGGTATAGAAAATGGACGTTTGGAATATGCCATTGACAGCTTTGCCTTTGAAAATGAGGAGACACTGACGGATGTTCACTTTAGTCTGGAAAAAGGACAAACCCTAGGCTTGGTCGGGCAGACAGGCTCTGGAAAAACGTCCTTGATCAAGCTCCTCTTGCGAGAATACGATGTGGATAAGGGTGCTATTTACCTAAATGGTCATGATATTCGGAATTATCGTCTGACAGATCTTCGTAGCCTTATGGGCTATGTTCCGCAGGACCAGTTCCTCTTTGCGGCTTCAATCTTAGACAATATCCGCTTTGGCAATCCTAACTTGCCCCTTTCGGCGGTCGAGGAAGCGACTAAACTAGCGCAAGTTTACCAAGATATTGTGGACATGCCTCAGGGATTTGATACGCTAATCGGTGAAAAAGGAGTCAGTCTTTCTGGTGGTCAAAAGCAGCGTCTGGCCATGAGTCGGGCTATGATTTTAGACCCTGATATTTTGATTCTAGATGATTCCTTGTCCGCCGTGGATGCCAAAACGGAGTATGCCATCATCGACAATCTCAAGGAGACGCGGAAGGACAAGACAACCATTATTACAGCACATCGTCTCAGTGCGGTTGTCCATGCAGATTTGATTTTGGTTCTGCAAAATAGCCAAATTATCGAACGGGGCACGCACGATGACTTGCTAGCTTTAGATGGCTGGTATGCCCAAACCTACCAGTCTCAGCAGTTGGAAATGAAAGGAGAAGAAGATGCAGAATAAGCAAGAACAATGGGCTGTATTGAAACGCTTGATGTCCTATCTCAAGCCCTATGGCCTCCTGACCTTTTTGGCACTCAGTTTTCTCCTTGCGACGACGGTCATTAAATGTGTCATTCCCCTTGTGGCTTCCCACTTTATCGACCAGTACCTCAGCAACCTAAACCATCTTGCCGTGATCGTTTTGCTGGTCTACTACGGTCTTTATGTCCTTCAAACTCTGGTTCAGTATGTTGGCAATCTTCTCTTTGCGCGGGTGTCCTACAGCATTGTTAGGGATATTCGTCGCGATGCCTTTGCTAATATGGAGAAACTGGGCATGTCTTATTTTGATAAGACGCCAGCAGGTTCCATCGTCTCTCGTTTGACCAATGATACCGAGACCATCAGTGATATGTTTTCAGGGATTTTATCCAGTTTTATCTCAGCAGTTTTTATCTTTCTGACAACTCTTTATACCATGTTGGTGTTGGATTTTCGTTTGACAGCTTTAGTTTTGCTCTTTCTCCCCTTGATTTTCCTGTTGGTCAATCTCTATCGGAAAAAATCAGTGAAAATCATCGAAAAAACCAGAAGTCTCTTGTCGGATATCAATAGTAAGCTGGCAGAGAATATCGAAGGAATTAGGATTATCCAGGCCTTTAATCAAGAGAAGCGCCTGCAAGCAGAATTTGATGAGATTAACCAAGAACACTTGGTCTATGCCAACCGTTCTGTGGCCTTGGATGCCCTCTTTTTGAGACCTGCCATGAGTTTGCTGAAACTTCTAGGCTACGCCGTCTTGATGGCCTACTTTGGCTATCGTGGTCTTTCTATTGGGATAACGGCCGGAACTATGTATGCCTTTATCCAGTACATCAACCGCCTCTTTGATCCCTTGATTGAGGTGACGCAAAACTTTTCAACCCTTCAAACGTCCATGGTATCTGCAGGTCGTGTCTTTGCCTTAATTGATGAAACGACCTATGAGCCTCTTCAAAAGGATAGCCAAGCAAAGATTACAGAAGGTAATATTCGGTTTGATCACGTGTGTTTCTCATATGATGGAAAACATCTGATTCTGGATGATATTTCCTTTTCAGTTAACAAGGGTGAAACCATTGCCTTTGTAGGACATACAGGTTCTGGGAAATCTTCCATTATCAATGTCCTCATGCGCTTTTATGAATTTCAGTCAGGCCGAGTTCTCTTGGATGGTGTGGATATTAGAGACTACAGTCAGGAAGAGCTGAGAAAGAACATCGGTCTTGTCTTACAGGATCCCTTCCTCTATCATGGAACCATCAAGTCCAATATCGCCATGTACCAAGATCTTAGTGATGAAGAGGTTCAGGCTGCGGCTGCCTTTGTCGATGCAGATTCCTTTATTCAGGACCTTCCTCTGGGTTATGATGCACCTGTGTCTGAGCGTGGTTCGAGCTTTTCTACTGGCCAGCGCCAGCTTCTTGCCTTTGCCAGAACAGTCGCCAGTCAGCCTAAAATCCTGATTTTGGATGAAGCGACAGCCAATATTGACTCGGAGACAGAAAGTTTGGTTCAGGATTCTCTGGCTAAAATGAGAAAAGGACGGACGACCATTGCCATCGCCCACCGCCTTTCGACCATCCAGGACGCTAACTGCATTTATGTTTTGGACAAGGGGCGCATCATCGAGAGTGGAACCCATGAGGAACTCTTGGCCTTGGAAGGAACCTATCACAAGATGTATAGCTTGCAGGCAGGGGCTCTTTCCTAAAGAAGAATTCCTCTAAATCACAGATTTCTTGCACCGCCTTTTCTATTTTGTGGTATAATGAAAAATGTTGATAAATAGTATACTAAAAACAAAGGAGAAACAGCATGCTGAAATGGGAAGACTTGCCCGTGGAAATGCAATCAAGCGAGGTTGAGTCTTACTACCAGCTTGTCTCTAAAAGGAAAGGTTCGCTGATTTTCAAGCGTTGCCTGGATTGGGTTTTGGCCTTAGTCGTACTGGTTCTGACCTCTCCAATCTTTCTGATCTTGAGCATTTGGATCAAGTTGGATAGCAAGGGGCCAGTCATTTACAAGCAAGAGCGCGTGACCCAGTATAACCGTCGGTTCAAGATTTGGAAGTTCCGTACCATGGTGACGGATGCAGACAAAAAAGGAAGTCTGGTAACTTCAGCTAACGATAGTCGCATTACCAAGGTTGGCAATTTCATCCGTCGTGTGCGTTTGGACGAACTGCCACAGTTGGTTAATGTCCTTAAAGGAGAGATGTCTTTTGTCGGTACACGACCTGAAGTGCCACGCTACACAGAGCAGTATAGCTCTGAAATGATGGCGACCTTGCTTTTACCTGCAGGGATTACCTCCCCAGCCAGCATCAACTACAAGGATGAGGACACCATTATCAGTCAAATGACTGCAAAAGGTATGACAGTTGACCAGGCCTATGTCGAACATGTCCTCCCTGAAAAGATGCGCTATAACCTCGCCTATCTTCGAGAGTTTAGTTTCCTTGGAGATATCAAAATCATGTTTCAAACCGTGTTTGAAGTATTAAAATAAAGTAGTCATGAGAAAATGAGTACAGATAAAGGAGCAAATCAATGCCAAATTACAATATTCCATTTTCACCGCCAGATATTACGGAAGCTGAAATTGCTGAAGTAGCAGATACCCTGCGTTCTGGTTGGATCACAACAGGTCCTAAGACAAAAGAACTAGAACGCCGCTTGTCTCAATACACACAGACGCCTAAGACTGTCTGTCTCAACTCTGCGACAGCTGCTCTTGAGTTGATTTTGCGCGTCTTGGAAGTGGGTCCTGGTGACGAGGTTATCGTTCCAGCTATGACCTATACAGCTTCATGTAGTGTCATCACACACGTAGGAGCAACACCTGTCATGGTGGATATCCAAGCAGATACTTTTGAGATGGACTATGACCTGCTTGAGCAAGCCATTACTGAAAAAACTAAGGTGATCATCCCAGTAGAGCTTGCCGGGATTGTTTGCGACTATGACCGTTTGTTCCAAGTCGTGGAGAAAAAACGTGACCTCTTTACAGCTGCTAGCAAGTGGCAAAAAGCCTTTAACCGTATTGTCATTGTCTCTGACAGTGCCCATGCTTTGGGATCTACTTACAAAGGGCAACCGGCTGGTTCCATCGCTGACTTTACTTCCTTCTCATTCCATGCCGTTAAGAATTTTACAACGGCTGAGGGAGGAAGTGCGACTTGGAAAGCCAATCCAGCGATTGACGACGAAGAAATGTACAAGGAATTCCAAATCCTTTCCCTTCATGGTCAAACCAAAGATGCCCTTGCCAAGATGCAACTTGGCTCATGGGAATATGATATTGTAACACCTGCCTACAAGTGCAACATGACGGATATCATGGCTTCGATTGGTTTGGTACAATTGGATCGTTACCCTAGTTTGCTTGACCGTCGTAAGGATATCGTGGACCGCTATAATCATGGTTTTGCGGGGACTCGTATCCACCCATTGGCACATGAGACTGACACAGTCGAGTCTTGTCGTCACCTCTACATCACCCATGTAGAAGGAGCAAGCTTAGAAGAACGCAACCAAATCATCCAAGAATTAGCCAAGGCAGGAATTGCAAGTAATGTCCACTACAAACCGCTTCCGCTCTTGACAGCCTATAAGAATCTTGGTTTTAATATGGCAGATTATCCAAGAGCCTATGCCTTTTTTGAAAACGAAATCACGCTTCCTCTTCACACAAAATTAAGTGATGATGAGGTTGATTATATCGTTAAGACTTTGGTGAGAATTTCTGAAGAAATCCTTGGTTCTGGAAAAAAATCATAAAAAAATCTTGACAAAGATAGAACAATAACATATAATGTTTTCAATAATCAGAAAAGTAGTTATTTTTGATCTTCAGGGAGCCTGTGGTGATTGTGAACAGGTGGTTGGAAGTAGTGAAAGTGGGCTGATTTAAAAAATGAATTTGAAACAATGAAAATTCGGTGCGCACACCTTACAGTGCAACTTGTTGTTAGACAAGGCAGAGATGTAAAGGGGAATAGTCCCTTTATAATTGAGGTGGCACCGCGTTACCAACGCCCTCACACGGAAGTGGATTCTGTGTGTGGGCTTTTTTCATATCTTTAAATTAATACTGAGAGAGGAAATTCTTATGACAACTAAAGGTTATTTTGGACAATTTGGTGGTAGTTTTGTACCGGAGCCGATTCAGGCTTTGTTGGATGAGCTAGAAGTGACATTTGACAAATACAAGGATGATCCAGAATTTTTGGCAGAATTTCGCCATTACTTGAAGGATTATTCTGGTCGCGAAACACCGCTTTATTTTGCGGAAAGTTTGACAGATCACCTAGGTGGGGCTAAAATTTATCTCAAGCGAGAAGATCTTAACCATCTTGGTTCTCACAAGCTTAACAATGTTTTAGGACAAATTCTTCTTGCCAAACGTATGGGCAAAAAACGAGTAATCGCAGAAACAGGTGCTGGTCAGCACGGTGTTGCGACGGCAGCAGCTGCAGCTAAGTTTGGTATGGCTTGTGATGTCTACATGGGGGCAGAAGATGTGGAACGTCAACGTCTCAATGTCTTCCGTATGGAGATGATGGGAGCAGCTGTTCACGCAGTTGAAACAGGCACTCGTACACTTAAAGATGCAGTTGATGCAGCTTTTGGAGCATGGATGAATGACCTTGAAGCCTTTTATGTTCTGGGATCTGCTGTAGGACCTCACCCTTATCCTACTATTGTCCATGAGTTCCAAAAGGTCATCAGTGAAGAATCTCGCCGTCAAATCTTGGAAAAAGAAGGTCGTTTACCAGACTACGTCATTGCCTGTGTGGGTGGTGGTTCTAATGCCATCGGTGCTTTTTCTCAATATGTGGCTGATGAAGAAGTCAAATTGGTTGGGGTAGAAGCTGCTGGGCATGGACTTGATACAGACAAGCACGCAGCCACTATGACAAAAGGTAGTGTCGGAATTGTTGACGGAATGAAGACCTATGCAGTCTTTAAGGAAGATGGAGAGCTGGCGCCAGTTTACTCTATCTCAGCTGGTTTGGACTATCCAGGCGTTGGCCCAGAACACGCCTACTTCAAAGACTCAGGTCGCGTGGAATATGTAGCAGCGACAGATGAAGAAGCTGTTCAAGCCTTGCTCCTCCTCAGCAAGACAGAAGGGATTATCCCAGCGATTGAAAGTTCGCACGCTATCGCAGAAGCAGTTAAACGTGCACCGAAACTAAGTAAAGATGAGATTATCATCATCAATGTTTCAGGTCGTGGAGACAAGGATGTAGCTGCGATTGCAGACTACCTAGATGCTAAAAACTAACAGATGGGAAAATTACAGTCATTTCTCTCACAGAGAGCTTGTGGTTGCTGGAAACAAGCAGAGAAAGCTGTAAGGTTGGGTCCATCTGAAATGAGAGAAGAAAACATAATTCTCAAGGGAGTGCCCTTTATCGCACAGCCTGTTACAGGAGGTATCTGATACTCTTCGAAAATCAAATTCAAACCACGTCAGCGTCGCCTTACCGTACTCAAGTACAGCCTGCGGCTAGCTTCCTAGTTTGCTCTTTGATTTTCATTGAGTATGAGACAGGAATGAGAGATAGGAACAATCCTATAATTGAGGTGGCACCGCGAATTTCGTCCTCACGCAAGTTATTTTGCGTGGGGATTTTTTATACAGTCGCCACGAACTAGAATTAGAATCGAAAGGGAAATTACAATGGAACGAATCATTCATGGAGATGTTTTATCGCCAATCTTGGCTTATATGCGCCTAAAGGGGCAACACAAGGTTATTTTAGAAAGTATTCCGAGAGACAAGGAAACAGCTCGTTTTTCTATCCTAGCCTATAATCCTGTTTTTGAGATTCAGTTTGAAAATGGAGTTCTTTATCAAAATGGGCAAGTGATTGATCGTGATCCCTTGGATTTCCTTTATGAAGTGACTCATAAGAGCCAGCACCATTCAGACCTACCTTTTGGTGGAGGAGCTATTGGTTTTGTTGGTTACGATATGATTTCGCTTTATGAAGAAATTGGTCAAATCCCTGAGGATGCAATTGGGACTCCAGACATGCATTTCTTCGTCTATGAGAGCTACATGGTCTTTGACCACAAGAAGGAAAAAATCCATGTCATCGAGGATGCTCTCTATAGTGAGCGCAGTCAAGAAGACTTGGAAGAAGCCTTGAACCAAGTGCTTGAGGAATTACGCATCCCTGCTCCAAATGAATTTGAAGATTTGGATTTATCTCCGCTGGACTTCAAACCGCACATTGCTCCTCAGAAGTTTGAGGAAATGGTGGAAACCGCTCGTGACTTGATTCGTAATGGTGATATGTTCCAATGCGTGCTCAGTCAACGTTTCTCAGCAGAGATTACTGGAAATCCATTTGACTTCTACAGAAATCTCCGCGTGACCAATCCATCTAATTACCTCTATTTCTATGATTTTGGGGATTATCAAATCATCGGTGCCAGTCCAGAAAGTTTGGTTTCTGTCAAAAATGGCATCGTGACAACCAATCCGATTGCAGGGACGCGACCAAGAGGGGCCACGGATGAAGAAGACAAGGTTATGGCGACAGACCTCCTCTCAGATGAGAAGGAAACGGCAGAACATCTGATGTTGGTAGACTTGGGGCGTAACGATATTGGCCGCATCTCTGAAACATCCAGTGTTCAAGTTACCAAGTATATGGAAGTGGAGCTCTTCCGCTATGTCATGCATTTAACCAGTGTTGTGAGAGGGCGTTTGCTTCCCGAACTCACTGCCATGGATGCCTTGAAAGCAACACTTCCAGCTGGAACAGTTTCAGGAGCACCAAAGATTCGGGCCATGAGACGGATCTATGAACTGGAAACAGAAAAACGGGGCTTATACGCAGGAGCAATCGGCTACTTGTCTGCGACGGGTGATATGGATTTGGCCATTGCCATCCGAACCATGATTCTTAAAAATCAAACAGCCTATGTGCAGGCTGGGGCAGGGATTGTCTACGACTCCATCGCCCAAAACGAATACCAAGAAACCATTAACAAAGCAAAATCTATGACTAGAATTGGAGAACTAAGACCATGATTTTATTGATTGACAACTATGATTCTTTTACCTATAACCTGGCACAGTACATTGGGAATTTTGCAGAAGTGCAGGTTTTGAGAAATGATGATCCCAAGCTGTATGAAGAAGCTGAAAAAGCAGATGGTCTGGTCTTTTCTCCTGGTCCTGGTTGGCCAGTTGATGCTGGAAAGATGGAAGACATGATTCGTGATTTTGCTGGCAAGAAGCCGATTCTAGGGATTTGTTTGGGACACCAAGCCATTGCAGAAGTCTTTGGTGGGAAGCTAGGTTTGGCTCCCAAAGTCATGCATGGGAAACAGAGTCATATCAGCTTTGAAGTGCCTTCTGTTCTCTATCAAGGCATTGAGGATGGCCGTCCGGTCATGCGTTACCACAGTATTTTGATTGAAAAAATGCCTGAAGACTTTGAAGTGACAGCTCGTTCGATTGATGACCAAGCCATTATGGGAATTCAACACAAAACCCTGCCGATTTATGGCTTCCAGTACCATCCAGAAAGTATCGGAACGCCAGATGGCTTGTCTTCTATTCGGAATTTTATCGAGAAGGTTGTAAAGTGAGGAAACTAGGATGAAAGAGATTATTGAAAAACTAGCAAAATTTGAAAATTTATCAGGTGTGGAAATGACGGATGTCATTGAGCGTATCGTAACTGGGCGTGTAACCGAAGCTCAGATTGCTTCTCTCCTTTTAGCCCTTAAGATGAAGGGGGAAACACCTGAAGAACGCACAGCCATTGCACAAGTCATGAGAGGCCATGCCCAACACATTCCAACTGAAATTCATGATGCCATGGACAACTGCGGTACAGGTGGAGACAAGTCCTTCAGCTTTAACATTTCGACAACTGCAGCCTTTGTCTTGGCTGGTGGTGGTATTCATATGGCTAAGCACGGTAACCGTTCGATTTCTTCTAAATCGGGTTCGGCAGACGTCCTTCAAGCATTGGGCATCAATCTTGACCTCAAACCAGCTGAACTAGGTAAGGTTTTCGATAAAACTGGAATCGTCTTTCTCTTTGCTAAAAATATGCACCCAGCTATGAAGTACATCATGCCCGCTCGTTTGGAACTAGGAATTCCAACGATCATGAACTTGACTGGTCCACTGATTCACCCAATGGCTTTGGAAACACAGCTTCTTGGTATTAGTCGTCCAGAACTGCTAGAAAGTACCGCTCAGGTTTTGAAAAATATGGGTCGCAAACGTGCCGTCGTGGTTGCTGGACCAGAAGGGCTAGATGAAGCTGGCTTGAACGGAACAACCAAGATTGCTCTTCTTGAAAATGGCGAAATCACCTTGTCAAGTTTCACTCCAGAAGATTTGGGAATGGAACGCATTGCAATTGAGGACATTCGAGGAGGAAACGCTCAGGAAAATGCAGAAATTTTGCTCAGCGTTCTGAAAAACGAACCAAGCCCATTCTTGGAAACTACAGTTTTAAATGCTGGTCTTGGTTTCTATGCTAATGGTAAGGTAGCTAGTATCAAGGAAGGAGTTGCCTTGGCTCGTCAAGTGATTGCTAGTGGCAAGGCCCTTGAAAAACTCAGACTGTTACAGGAGTACCAAAAATGAGTCAGGAATTTTTAGCACGAATCTTGAAGCAGAAGGCGCGTGAGGTGGAACAGATGGAGCTGGAGGAAATCCAGCCCCTGCGCCAGACCTATTGCTTGGCTGAATTTTTGAAGAATCACCAAGACCGTTTACAGGTGATCGCTGAGGTCAAGAAGGCTAGCCCTAGTCTGGGAGATATCAATCTCGATGTGGATATTGTGCAACAGGCCCAGACTTATGAAGCGAATGGCGCAGTGATGATTTCGGTTTTGACAGATGAAGTTTTCTTTAAAGGGCATTTGGATTATCTGCGAGAGATTTCCAGTCAGGTAGAGATTCCGACGCTTAACAAGGACTTTATCATCGATGAAAAGCAAATCATTCGTGCTCGCAATGCCGGTGCAACAGTCATCTTGCTTATTGTCGCTGCCTTGTCAGAAGAACGCCTCAAGGAACTGTATGACTACGCGACAGAGCTTGGTCTGGAAGTCTTGGTGGAGACTCATAATCTAGCTGAACTAGAAGTGGCTCACAGGCTTGGTGCTGAGATTATTGGGGTCAATAACCGCAACTTGACCACCTTTGAAGTCGACTTGCAGACCAGTATAGATTTGGCCCAGCACTTTGAAGAAGGTCGCTATTATATTTCTGAATCTGCCATTTTCACAGGGCAGGATGCGGAACGAGTAGCACCATACTTTAACGGAATTTTGGTGGGAACAGCTCTCATGCAGGCAGAAGATGTGGCCCAGAGAATCAAGGAGTTGCAGATTGACAAAGGTTAAGATTTGTGGACTATCGACCAAAGAAGCGGTGGAGACAGCCATTTCAGCAGGGGCAGATTACATTGGTTTTGTCTTCGCACCTAGTAAAAGACAGGTGACCTTGGAAGAGGCTACTGAGCTGGCAAAGCTCATTCCTGTAGATGTAAAAAAGGTTGGAGTATTTGTCTCACCAAGTCGGGCAGAATTGCTAGAAGCGATTGACAAAGTTGGCTTGGACCTAGTTCAAGTTCACAGTCAGGTGGCGGATGAGTTGTTTGAGGATTTGCCTTGTGCCAGCATTCAGGCGGTGCAGGTGGATGGAGAGGGTCATGTGCCTAATTCTCAAGCAGATTATCTACTCTTTGATGCCCCTGTGGCTGGGAGTGGCCAGACCTTTGACTGGGGTCAACTGGATACGGCAGAACTAGCTCAGCCTTTCTTTATCGCAGGTGGGCTTAATGAAGACAATGTAGCAAAAGCAATTCAACACTTTACTCCCTATGCAGTCGATGTATCGAGCGGAGTGGAGACAGATGGACAAAAAGATCATGAAAAGATTAGAAGATTTATAGAGAGGGTAAAGAATGGCATATCAAGAACCAAATAAAGATGGATTTTACGGAAAATTCGGCGGACGTTTCGTCCCAGAAACATTGATGACAGCAGTTTTAGAGTTGGAGAAGGCCTACCGTGAAAGTCAGGCAGACCCAAGTTTCCAAGAGGAATTAAACCAGCTCTTACGCCAGTATGTAGGACGTGAAACGCCCCTTTACTACGCAAAAAACTTGACCCAGCATATTGGTGGAGCCAAGATTTATCTTAAACGTGAAGACCTCAACCATACAGGGGCCCACAAGATTAACAATGCCTTGGGACAAGTTTTGCTTGCCAAACGCATGGGTAAAAAGAAAATTATTGCTGAAACAGGTGCTGGTCAGCACGGTGTGGCAACTGCAACTGCTGCAGCACTCTTTAACATGGAATGTACTATCTACATGGGTGAGGAAGATGTCAAACGCCAAGCCCTCAATGTCTTCCGTATGGAGCTTTTGGGAGCCAAGGTTGAGGCAGTGACAGACGGTTCGCGCGTGCTCAAGGATGCAGTCAATGCAGCCCTTCGTTCATGGGTGGCTAATATCGATGATACCCACTATATCCTTGGTTCTGCCTTGGGGCCTCATCCTTTCCCAGAAATCGTTCGTGACTTCCAAAGTGTCATTGGTCGAGAAGCTAAACAACAGTACCGTGACTTGACAGGTCAAGAACTGCCAGATGCCCTAGTAGCTTGTGTTGGTGGTGGTTCTAATGCCATCGGTCTCTTCCATCCCTTTGTAGAAGATAAGTCAGTAGCTATGTATGGGGCTGAAGCAGCAGGACTTGGTGTGGATACAGAGCATCACGCTGCTACCTTGACCAAGGGTCGTCCGGGTGTCCTCCACGGTTCTCTCATGGATGTGCTCCAAGATGCCCATGGTCAAATTCTTGAAGCCTTCTCTATCTCAGCAGGTTTGGACTATCCTGGTATCGGTCCAGAACATTCTCACTACCACGATATCAAACGTGCCAGCTATGTTCCTGTGACAGACGAAGAAGCCTTGGAAGGATTCCAGCTCTTGTCTCGTGTGGAAGGGATTATCCCAGCCTTGGAATCTAGCCATGCTATCGCTTTTGCAGTGAAATTGGCCAAAGAACTTGGACCAGAAAAGTCTATGATTGTCTGCCTATCAGGTCGTGGGGACAAGGATGTGGTTCAAGTCAAGGACCGCTTGGAAGCAGATGCAGCAAAGAAGGGAGAAGCTCATGCCTAAGACACTAACAGAAAAATTAAATGCTATAAAAGCAACTGGAAAAGGAATTTTTGTTCCCTATATCATGGCTGGAGACCACGAAAAAGGTTTGGATGGTCTTGCTGAAACAATCCACTTTTTAGAAGATTTGGGCGTCTCTGCAATTGAAGTGGGCATTCCCTTTTCAGACCCTGTTGCAGATGGACCTGTTATCGAAGAAGCTGGCTTGCGCAGTTTAGCCCATGGGACCTCTACCCAGGCTTTGGTTGAAACCTTGAAAACCATTGAAACAGAGATTCCACTGGTCATCATGACCTACTTCAACCCCCTCTTTCAGTACGGTGTGGAGAACTTTGTCAAAGATTTGGCGGATACAGCCGTTAAGGGATTGATTATTCCAGACCTGCCTCATGAGCATGCCAACTTTGTAGAACCATTTTTGGCAGACACAGACATTGCCTTGATTCCCCTAGTAAGCTTGACTACAGGAATTGAGCGCCAGAAAGAGTTGATTGAAGGGGCAGAAGGATTTGTCTATGCCGTTGCCATCAATGGGGTGACAGGGAAGTCAGGAAACTACCGAGCAGACTTGGATAAGCACTTGGCGCAATTGCATCAAGTAGCCGACATCCCAGTCTTGACAGGTTTTGGTGTATCAAGTCAAGCCGATGTGGAACGCTTCAATGCGGTGTCAGATGGCGTTATCGTCGGTTCGAAAATTGTAAAAGCTCTCCATGAAGGAGAGCCGATTGAGGAATTTATCAAACAAGCAGTAGCTTACCAAAAATAATCAAACAAGTAGCAAGTAAGAGGAAAGGCACGAAAGGAAGTCTTTCCTTTTTCTTTTGCAGGAGAAAGGCTAGAATTCCTGTCGCAGAAGCGAACTGAATCAAGATCAGTAGTTCAGTCGCACTAAAGACGAGAGCGCAGGAAGCTAAAAAGAGAAAATCCCCTGCGCCCATGCGGATATCGATAAAATGAGCCAAAATTCCAAGAGCAAGGAAGAAGACCATGACTAGATTCCAGCCATAGGAAGCCATGAGGATTAGGTGGAAAGTCATCCAGACCAGTAAGGGATATTCCTGATGGTGAAAGTCGTAGATGCCCAAGGTCAAGCCAGCAGTTATGAGGATGACTTGACTCAAGGAAAGCAATTCCCAAGACCAAGCCAGAAAGAGGAGCCCTAAGCCTAGTTCCAAAAGGGCATACCAGACAGGATAGCGAACCTTGCAGTAGCGACAGCGAAAGCGATTAAAGACCTGCGAGAGAATCGGAATCAAATCTAAGGGACGCAAGGGAGTCTGACAGGAATCGCAGTGACTAGCCGGGCGGATAATGGATTGCTCAGGAAAACGGTCAATGACCAAACCAAGAAAGGAAGCGAGAATGCTCCCGACAAGAAAAAAATAAAGATCAATCATACTTATCTATTCGTAAAAAATAGAAGAAGTAGTATAATAAAGAAACATAGATAAGATGGTGAGGAAAATATGACAATTCGTTTTGAAGAAAATGTGAGCGTAGAAAATGCTCAGCTCGTATGCAAATGGTCCAACTCCCTTGGCAAATCCTTTCAAGAACAATGGATGGGAACAATGATTCCTTTTCCCTTGACAATTCAAGTCTTACAAGATTTGGAAGGAATCTTTTCAATCTTTGATGGACAAGAGTTTGTGGGGCTTATCCAGAAAATCAGGCTAGAAGACAGGAATCTTCATATCGGGAGATTTTTTATCAATCCCCAGAAACAGGGGCAGGGCTTAGGTAGCCAGGCTTTAAGGGAATTTGTTAGTTTGGCCTTTGAAAATGAAGACATAGATACTATTTCTCTAAATGTCTACGAGGCAAATCAAACAGCTTACAAGCTTTACCAAAAAGCAGGATTTGAAATCGTTCAAATGGTTGAAGTACCTATACGAAAATACATCATGAAAAAGGGGAGATAGAAAGTAAAAAAAGCCTTGAAGTCAAGGCTTTTTCCTGTTGTTTAGATGCCCCCTGCATGAATTTGTAAGAACTTTTCATATTGAAAATAAACAAAAATGTTGAAATATAGCTGATTTTAGGGAAATACTTTTAGGTATTTTCAATGTCAGGATTTAAAAATGGGGCAAAAGTGGGGCAAAAACAAATTAACGAAAAAAATATCGAGTTCGTGCATCAAGTAAATGATAAATTGCAAGAATAAGTGCAACATTTACTCGAACTCATCCTCTAGAGCTTCACTAGCAGTTCTGTAAGCTAAACATTTTCGTGGTCGGTGATTGATATCATATAAAGCCTTGGTTCCCAAAGCTTTTTAATGTTATAAACTCATTAAAATAATCCCCAGTTAGATTTGGAATATTTTTTATTCTGTGTCATATAAAAATAAATAAAATGAATGGCTATAGCTAGAGCTAAAATGGTTGTTATACTCACTACTATTATAGGATTAGAAGCAAAGATTAAAGAGAGAATCAAGGCAGCCAGATAGAGTGTCGCTTGGACACAGTAGTAACTTTTCGAATAGCGAAGATAGTGTTTGTTATAGGGCCCATTTACTAGGACAGCAGCTTGAAAGAGGCCAAATCCGATATAAGAGAAGCTGGTTGCAAAGAGACGATTAGCTTCAGGATTCAGAAGAAAACTCATCGATACAGTCATCATCATAAGCCCAATGAAAATAGGATAGTGACTGTAAATTAGAAATAGCCCCTTTTGATTAGATTTTTCATCAATAGCATGGTCGAATTGACCAAAATAAAACAAGAACAGAGAAAGCATAATAATGAAATAAAGAACCGAATAAATCGAGAAATTCTCGATTGTAAAGAAGTTAGATAGCTCCATAATCATCTCTCCAAACGTAATAATGACAAGAAGGGAGATGCGCTCGATTAAATGGGGGAGATTTACCTGGTAATGCTTATCTTTACTAAGCAAGATAATTGGCATAATAAATGTTAGCAGAATACTAGCAAATAAGACAGAGACTCCAACGTAAATAGGAAGAAGAGCTGCTAGATAGACTCCTAAACTTCCTAGACCTGTTATCCATAGAAAACCTTTGATACTTTCCCGTTCAACATTATCGGTTGATTTTCTAAAAAATTCAACCAAATATTGTAAAAATAAGGTAAAGGTTAATGTACCAACAGCCCAACAAAGATAATGAAAATATTGTTGCCAATCAGGTCCAATCATATTGGCTATAAAGAGTAAAAGTCCCATTTTGATAAACATGATTACCATGTTAAATAAAGAGTTCTTTCCATAGCGATTGGTATAAACGGTTTGAATCATCCATGAATCAGTGAGAACCAAAACAGCCATGAAAAAATCAAGGAAAGAATTCCAAGTCAAAATACCGTTATGAAGATGGTCAATTAAAGTAGTTACTTTTGAAATTGCAAAAACAAAAACTAAGTCATAAAAAAGTTCTGAAAATTCTACACGTTTATGTTTAATAAGAGTTGTCATCTTAAGACCTTTCTATTTTAGAAGTACAATTTATTATAACAGAAAATGGTAATGAAAGAAAATGAGATGCTTAAATAACTTCATGTGGCGCGAATGAACTGCGCCACAAAAGTTAGGTTTTTTCTGTCTAACTTTTGGGGTGCAGTTCAGAAGGGGTGTTTTTTCTATCGTTTTTTAGTGCTAAGACTACACAAAAAAGCCTAGTAAATCAAGGCTTTTTCCTGTTGTATTTAGATGCCCCCTACAGGGATTTGGAAAGGACTTTCATATTGAGAGCAATTAAAAATATTGAAATATAAGTGATTTTAGGTATTTTCAATGTCATGATTTAAAAATGGGACAAAAGTGGGGCAAAAACCATACAGATTCTAAACTGTATGGTTCTTTTTTTATCTAACCAAGAAAGGTTAAAACTTATTAAAACAAATGCAATCAACTGTTGAAAACTTTTTAGTCCGTGTAATATAAAAACAAGTAAAAAGTTGAACTATAGGGAATATTGTGTCATAATAGGTAATAGATGAATAATTAATAGATTGGAAATAATGCTTTCTTACCTTAACAAGTTGAATTGGTTATACATTTTTTCGTCGCAATTGTGTCTATCTCTCGAGTTTAGCTAGTTTTTATAAGCTCTGGTTTCTAATCAATATAACAAATTTTAGAAGTGCATAAGACAAGATGGTGACATTACTACAGTCATTTCTAGTCACCATATGTTGCTGGCACAGGCTGTTTGTAGTGTTGGCTATTTACTAGTCAGTTTAATCGGAGTGTTTAATTTTTATTGTTGAAAGGTTTTTATATGGCGAAAATTCTATCTTTAGGTCTGACAGGTAAGAAATTACTTGCTCAGGGGTTCTTGTTTGTTCTGCTAGGTCTCATCTTGATGGTCACGGGGACTTGGTTGCCAGTAACAGTTATTCGCCTGGTTCTGTTTTTAGCTTGGATAGCAACGGTCGTAGATTTGCTATTAAGAGTTTTCAAAAAAAGCCAGTCAACGGATACCTTGGGAGTTGCACTGGTTAAATTGTTAGTGCTGGGATATTTGCTAGGTTCTAATCTTGCGACTGATGTGCCGATTTATATTTTGGCTCTTGTGATTGGAATTTATCAGATTTTTCATGCTAGTATCAACCTTGTCACCTATCTTCTCTACCGCAAAAACAAAATTCGACCTCGTTTTCGTTTCTTACTAGATGGTCTCGTACTAGTTTTTCTTGGTGGGACTAGTCTTTTGTCCTCTACGGGAAATTCTGTCTTTCAACTCTTTGTTTTAGGGGCTTATTTTTTCCTTTATGGTCTGTCCAATATCCGTGACGGTTTCTTATTTGAAGGGGAAATTGGGAAAAACCATCTCAAACGTCGCATTAGAATTAGCTTACCTATTGTCCTAGCCGCTCTCATCCCTGCAAGAACTTTAGCAAAAATTAACAAATTTATGCTGGAAAATGCTGATGAGGAAGAAGATATCCATCTTGGAATAGTGAAGTCTGGTAAGACAGCAGAGCTAGAAATTTTTGTTCATACAGCTGAGACCTCCCTGTTTTCAGCTATTGGTCATGTGGATATCTGCTATCAGGGCCGTGTTATTTCTTATGGCAACTATGATCCGTCATCTGAGACCTTATTTGGCATGGTAGGAGATGGTGTCTTATATTTCTGTGATCGTGACAAGTACATTGACCTATGTAAACGTGAGAGTCAAAAAACGCTTTTTGGTTATGGGATAGATTTGACGCCTGAAATGGAAAAAGCAGTTCAGAAAAAGTTGGCTGAATTGAAACAACTGACGATTCCATGGGAGCCAAGTGCAGATAAAATCATGACAGGTGATGGTAAGGAAGACTACACCTACGCTTATAAAATCAGACATGAGACAGATGGGGAACTTTATAAATTTATCAAATCTAAGTTTAAATCCTACTTTGTCTTATCTACAAACTGTGTGCTCTTGGCTGATACCATAGTCGGTCAGGCTGGCACCGATATCCTCTCACCCAAAGGATTTATCGCTCCAGGAACTTACCAAGCCTACCTTAATCGAGAGTTTGAAAAACCAAATAGTATAGTCGTATCTAAACATGTTTATTAAGGAGAATTTATGAACTTAGTAAAAAAATACACCCCGTTAATACTTTTTATAGGGCTGGTTGCTCTTGTAATTCTGAATGCATCGAGCTTTATATCAGGAGCAATCTCTCTCTTTGATGTAATATCAACCTTGATTTATGGTGCTGTTATTGCTTTTGTGCTTAATGTTCCTATGAAAAAAATTGAACAGTACTTAGTTAAATTGAAGGTAAAGGCAGAGTTGCGTCGTCCGATTGCCATGGTACTTGTTTTCCTAGCTCTTATCTTAATCGTGATTGCTCTTTTGGTTTTGGTGCTGCCAACCCTAGCCCAGACTATTAGTCAGCTGGGAACAGTCCTTTCAACAGTCCTTACTCAACTTGGGAAATTGCTAGGCAGCTCGGAATTTGTAACCAAAGACATGTTGTCAACTATCGTATCAGGCATACAGGGACAATCTAGTTCTATTAGCCAAGCTTTGATAGGTTTTTTATCAGGTCTGACTAGTAATATCGGCAATATTTTTTCAAGTTTGATGAATGCCTTTTTGATTATAGTCTTCACCTTTTTATTTTTATCCAGTAAGGAACATTTGGCAGCGATGACGAGTCGACTTCTAAAAGTTTTTCTTCCAGAGAAGGTGGTGATAAAGTTGACTTACATTGGACAAGTAGCACTAGAGACTTATGACCAATTTTTGATGAGTCAGCTGATTGAAGCAGTTATCATAGGAGTTATGATAGCGGTTGGTTACAGCGTGTTTGGGATACCCTATGGAGTAATGACAGGTATCTTTGCAGGAGTGCTATCGTTCATTCCTTATGTAGGGCCTATGATTGCTTGTGTTGTGGGAGCGATTTTTATCTTCACAGTGAGTCCTACTCAAGCCTTACTTTCTCTTCTTCTATATCAAGTTATACAGCTGATTGAAGGAAACCTTATTTATCCTAGAGTTGTAGGTCAGTCTATTGGTTTGCCAGCTATTTTCACGCTTGCGGCTGCTAGTATTGGAGGCAATCTCTTTGGCTTACTTGGGATGATATTCTTTACACCGATATTTGCTGTTATCTATCGATTGGTTAAGGAATTTGTCGTTGCAAAGGAAAATCAGCTAGATTAAGAAAAACTAAATTTAATAAGATATACTGAGAAGAGAGTGAGAGATTCTCTTCTCTTTTATTTTTAAATACTTTTCTACAAAAAGCTATTAGACGTTAAAAAAAGCCTTGGTTTCAAGGCTTATTTCTGTTGATTTAGATGTGCCCCCTGCAGGGCTCGAACCTGCGCCCCATAGCTTAAGAGTCTACTGCTCTACCAACTGAGCTAAGGAAGCAACAGAAAAAGCTGAGAATGTAACTTCCCAGCTTTTTTAATATGCCCAAAATGGCAGCTAGATTATTTACGAAAGGCATCAAGGATATAGGTGAAACCAACAATTAAAAATGCAAAGGCAACGACATAAACGACAAAGACACTTGTAGCTACTGGATTGAACAAAATCACTAGACCTAGTAAAAATGCAAGCAACGCTATCCACATGATATGGTTGCCAATAATAGGGAAAATCAATCCCAAACGATTGCCTTTAAAGAAAACTATAATGGCTTCTACAATTAACCAAATTCCTAAAATAGTTGGAATGACAACTGGCAGCGTCACAAAGCCATAGGCAACGAGGTAAAGAGCTAAGAGAAGATTAACAATCCCTTGGAAAAGATGAGCTGGTGAGCGAAGCTCTTTTGGTACAGAGAAATAGCCTAAAATAGCTGCTATAGAAGAAACCAGTAAACCAAATGCAATCCACCAGCTGTAAGCAACAAGATTAGCTACTGGGTTTGTAAATAGGAAAAGTCCTAAAAGGACAAAAACAACTCCTGCAAGGAATAGCAGTAAACGATTAGAAAATTTCATTTCAATACCCCCTATATAGTATAGTATAGTTTGATAATAAAAATATTATACACCTTTTTAGAGGAAATGTCAATAAACAAAATGGAAAATTTGGAAGTTTCAGTCTGATTTATGAAAAGAAAATCAGTTTTTATTATTTTGAAAATAAAAAGAGAAGATAAAATTTGTCTTCTCTACATGAAAATATTGTATGGCATCAAAGCAAAAGTAACTGGCTTTACACTATTTGTTAAGATGTAATTTGGTTCAAAAAGAAAAGATAGATTTAAAAGTGGGGCAAATGATGAGGCAAATCAGTTATAGATAAGCAAAAAAGCCTTGGTTATCAAGGCTTTTCCTGTTGTATTTAGATGCCCCCTACAGGGATCGAACCTGTGACCCACGGATTAAGAGTCCGCTGCTCTGCCAGCTGAGCTAAGGAGGCAAAGAAAAAAGCTGTATTGGTGCCGAAACTTCACGGTTTGTATTGAACCCGCGCAATTAAGCAGGTGGGCAACTCGCTCTAACTGAAGCTGTTTCCGTGTGAGACGGCCTACATGCTGTTAGAAGACTTTTGTTTCCCTAATAATACAAAAAATAGTCGGTCAACACTTAAGTGTGAAGTCGTACACCACAGCGTTTCTATGTTTATATGATACCACTTTTTCAAAAAAAATCAAGAGGTAAGTGCAATTTTTTGAAAAGGATTTCAGATTTTTCGTAAACGGTCGATGGCTTCCTTTCTTTGAACCAAAGCCCGTTCATATTTACCAGTATCTTCTGCTTGGAAATAGTGATGATTGCGAATTTTTTCTGGCAGATAGTCTTGCTTGACCCAATTTCCAGGATAGTTGTGTGGATAGAGATAGTCTTGGGCATTCCCCAGTTCCTTGCTACCGCTATAATGTCCATCACGCAGATGCCGTGGAATGGGCAAATGCCCTGATGTTTTGAGATCAGCAAGAGCCTTGTCCATGGCCACATAGGCTGAGTTGGATTTGGGTGAAAGTGCCAAGTCAATCACGACATTGGCAATGAGAATGCGAGCTTCTGGGAAACCGATCCTTTGTGCAGCATCTAGAGCAGTTACGGTATGGATCTGCGCTTCAGGATTAGCCAAACCAATATCTTCATAGGCAATCACAGTCAAGCGACGAGCTAGACTAGGCAGATCCCCAGCTTCAATCAAGCGGGCTGCGTAGTGGAGACTGGCATCCACATCCGAGCCGCGGATGGATTTTTGCAGGGCTGAAAGGACATCATAGTGACCGTCCCCATCCTTGTCCATGGTAATGTAGCTTCGTTGCAGGCTATTTTCCATAATATCAAGCGTGATATGGCGGATACCCTTGTCATTTTCAGGGGTAGAGAGAACAGCCAAATCCAGCGAGTTAAAGGCAGAACGCAGGTCTCCATTGGTAGATGTTGCGATAAAATCAAGGGCATCCCCATCTAGCTCAACTGGGAAGTCAAAACCACGCTCAGGATTAGTGAGAGCGATCTGAATCGCTTCTTTGACGTCTTGATTGGACAAGGGTTCTAATTCAAAAATCTGAACACGGCTACGAATGGCAGGAGTGACAGAAAAGAAGGGATTTTCAGTTGTAGCGCCAATCATGATAACCAGACCACTTTCCAAGAGTGGCAGAAGAAAGTCTTGCTTGGTCTTATCGAGACGATGAATCTCGTCCAGTAATAGGACTAATCCTCCTGAGAATTTAGCTTCTTCAGCGATTTCTTGGAGACGTTTTTTACTATCAACAGTGGCATTGAAGGTCCGAAAGGCATACTTGGTCGTTCCAGCGATGGCTGAAGCGATACTGGTTTTTCCGATACCCGGAGGTCCGTAGAGAATCATGGAGGACAGGCGGTTGGCCTCCACCATGCGACGGATGATTTTTCCTGGGCCGACCAGATGTTCCTGACCGATGACCTGGTCAATGGTTCTAGGGCGCATGCGAAGTGCGAGATTGTCAGGCATAGCAGTCCTTTCTAACATGGATTTTCTGATGTATATGTGGTAAGATGGTAGTATCTATTTTAGCATAATTCCGAGTAATCGGGGCGATTTAAGAGTCGCATAGAAAGAGGACAAAATGGCAACATACGGATTTTTAGATGTTTTAGAGGAAGAATTGGACAAGAACTTTCCCTTTGACTTTGAGATTAGCTGGGACAAGCGCAATCATGCAGTTGAAGTGAGTTTTTTATTGGAAGCACAAAATGCTGCGGGAGTAGAGATGCTAGACGAGGACGGAGAGGTGTCATCAGACGATATCCTCTTTGAAGAAGCAGTCCTTTTCTACAATCCTGCCAAGTCAACAGTCAATGAGGAAGACTATTTGACAGCTATCCCTTACCTACCTAAAAAAGGTTTTTCTCGTGAGTTTTTAGCTTATTTTGCTCTATTCCTCAAAGACACTGCAGAGGTTGGGCTGGATGCGCTCATGGACTTTTTGGAAGACCCAGAAGCAGAGGAGTTTGTCATGGAATGGAACCAAGAAGTCTTTGAAGAAGGAAAAGTTGGCTTGGAAGAGGGAGAATTTTATCCTTATCCGAGGTATTAGGAAGAAGACAAGCTTGATTTGAGTAAATGTAAAGGGGGGTAAATCTTGACAGCGAAAAAAAAATATATTGGTGCTTATAGCCGAGATGCTAGAGACTATTTTTCATTATTGCCGACAGAACGAGAAATAGTAGAGCAGTTGCAGGCTATATACAGAGAAGAGAAAGGGCTTTTTGTCTTATGTGGTAACAGAGGATCAGGAAAATCAAGTCTGAAAAATATTTCTTTGGAATTTGATAAAAAGTATAGTTGTGATAAAGATGACAAAGAAATTCTTGTAGTGAATGTGTCTTTTTTCAGTGGTAATAAAGATTTTCATAGAGAAATTTTAATGCAAATTCCTAATGCTATTTCCAAAAGAATGGAGGATATTGAACGTGATATTGGTGATTTTGTTAATAATTATAGAAGGTATTATCCGACTTTAGAGTATAATGCTGAGGAAAAAGAAAAAAGTACGATTTGTTAGAACAGGATAAAATAAGAGAAAATTTTTCAACAATACATAGAAGACTGCAAGAAATTGGGAAAAATTTCGAGAATACTTCAAATATTTATAATTTATGTAACAAGTTATCAAATCAAACTAGTAATTTATTTGAACAGTTTAATCTTTTAAACAAACAGCATAAATTCCAAAACAGTAAATGGTTTCTGCCACAAAAAAAATAGAGTAGATATTTTAAATTTTAGAAAAAACATTGACGAACTGTATCAAAAAGTTGAATATTTTGAAAGAAAAGCGAGCGAGCTAATAAAATTAGAGGAATTCTTGCTTATTTC